>NZ_JBFUIQ010000007.1:0-85703 GCF_056401795.1 Peribacillus sp. P4_D6 | reverse complement strand
GTTGATTGGAACGGAAGGTACGAGACTCCTGCGGGAAAAGCGCGTCTAGGGGAGACCCCGCAGGCGAAAGCCGAGGAGGCTCCCCGACCGCCCGCGGAAAGCGAGTGCCTAGAGTGGAAATCAACGTCCAAATTGTACAAGCCATAAAAAATAGACAAACTCGATTTTCATCGAGTTTGTCTACAGTCTGAAAGGACGGATCCCTTAGGGGACCGTCCTTTTTTTGATTAGAATGTGAATTTCTTTATTTCTTTGTGCATTTCCTGGGATAGGGCATCCAATTCACTAGCCAGGGCATTTAATTGTTCCATGGAAGCATTCGTTTGTTCTGCGGAAGCTGATACTTCTTCAGTTCCTGCCGCAGTTTCCTGACTGATTGAATTTAATTTTTCTGCATTGCCCGCCATCCGTGTGACCTCGTTTACCATATCGTTCATCATCTCTTTTATTTCGTCAAAATTGCTGAATGTGGTCGTGATGATGGATGCAATGTGACTGAAAGCATTTTCCGTATCCGTTACAGAAGTATCCTGAAGATGGATTTTTTGATTGACTTGACCAATCAAATGAACGGTATTGGTTGTATCTGTTTGCATGGCTTGAATGATTTCGGAGATTTCTTTCAGTGATTTTTCCGTTTGTTCGGCCAATTTCTTCACTTCATCGGCAACAACAGCAAACCCTTTTCCTTGTTCACCAGCCCTCGCTGCTTCGATGGCAGCATTCAGGGCGAGTAAATTCGTTTGTCCTGCAATTCCGCTTATGATTTTTACGATCGCACTGATATCATTGGATCGTGCATCCAATGATTTGACTGCCGTGCTCATCTTATTGGATATCTGGGACGTTTCATTGAATTGTTGTTTCAGGCCTTGTACTTGAGTGATTCCGTTTTCGGAAGCCTTGAACATATTTTCGGATTCCGTGGCCATTTTTCCCGTTTGCGCTTCAAGATCATTGATTTTGTCAGCCAATAGCTTTACGGCCATTTCGTTATTCTGCCCGACTTCGATTTGGTCTATGGCACCGGCTGCTATTTGTTCCATCGTCATGGCCACTTCGTTAGCTGCCGCTGAATTTTCATCGGCACTGGCCACTAGCGTCATGGAGGAATCCGATACTTTATCGGAAAGGTTGTTGACAACCCCTAACATATGACTCATATTCCTGGTCATTAAGCTGATGTCTTCTGCAAGTTGGCCAAGCTCATCTTTTCTGGAAATGGAATTCCAGGAGGTGAAATCGCCGTCAGCCATTTTCCGTATGGATTCCTGCAGCTTTTTAATGGGATTCGTTAAAGAACGGGTGATGAAGATGGCAGATAGTGCAGTGACGGTAAAGACAATCAACAGTGTGATGACATTTTCGACTATCATCGGGCTTGCCCGTACTTTCACTTCATTTTCCTCCATTACCCCTGCTATTCTCCATCCGGTGGTAGGATTTGTGGCGTATCCGACGATCCGGCTCTTCCCTTCAAATTCCTCGATCATTGATCCGGATTCACCTTTCATTTTTTTGAAAATATTTTCCTTTGATATATCCTGTTGAATTTTTTCCTTGTCTGGATGTGTAACGAATGCCCCTTTCTGATCAAGCAAAACCGTATAGCCCGTTTCGCCGAATTTCGTTTGATTGACCATCGTGATCAATGTATCGATCGAGATGTCGACACCTAGCACGCCTATTAATTCATCTCGATCATCATATATGGCCTTTGCTGCCGTAATGACAAGTTCATTCGTAGCCTGATCAGTATAAGGTTCCGTCCAAATGGTCTTGTTTTTTTGTTTTAATGCGGATTGATACCAATCCCTCTGTCTTGGGTCGTAGTCAGCCGGCAATTCAGTTTCTGGGAATATAAATGCTTTTCCATCCTTCTCTGTGCCGAGATATATACCATTTATTTCAGAGTTACTGGTTTGCGTATAAGAAAATTCATCCATTATGGATTCGAGGTTCTTATCATAAGAAACCATAATAGGATATTTACTGATTCTATCCAATTGGTTTTCCGTTTTTTGAAAGAAGGTCTCGAAAGAATCGTTCATTGACTTGACTTGTTCTTCCGTCGATCCGGTAATTTCCTGGGTCGTCAACTCGATACTATTTTTATAGCTCATGTAGGAAATGGCCATTCCGCTTATCATGATGAAAGCTAAAAAGGGAATCAATATTTGTTTTTTTAGCGAATTAAAATACCAGTCTGTCAGTCTTTTCATCTGTAAAATTCTCCTTATATACTTCTAATTAATTTTGACTTCTATTTGATATTTCGGTCTTCTTTCGCTTTTTTTGAAGGGACAAGTTAGAAAATTCCAATATTAATTTTGTCGTGAAGTGCAAAGGTGGGAAGGGGGGGAATATAGTGGATAAAAAAAGAGCTGACTGCCATGGTCAACTCTTTCATTCATTGAATACTATTCGAATTGGATATTTTTTGTCCTGTCCATATACCATGTGTAAAACTCGTCTGCATATTCAACGGATACATCTTGGAGCTTTGTATGGTGTACAGGCTTGGAGCGGTTGATCGTTTCAATTGTGGCAAGCCCGAAAAACTTTTGCAGCTTCGAACGTTCCACCTCAATTTGAATGACCTTGCTTCTTTTGGTAATGAATAGTGATGTTTCCAAACTTCCGGATTTGAACTGAATGAACTCATCATTTAACAAGTAACGGCTATTTTTGTAATCCATTATTCTCAATGTATAAATGAGGACGAGTAGAATCAGCGAGATATACCATAGGGAGGGTTTGAAATAATAAATCGCCAATGTTGTGAGAATCCAGAAAAAGCTAGGCCGCAGCATTCGGATTTTGAAGGCCTGTTTCGATAGTGACCTCATTGATCGTTCCACTTTGTAAGCTGGTAAAATCTCTTCTACCATCCCGTATGCCCGTTCAATTGATAAAAAAGGATAGAGGGTGTTCGTTTCCAGCTCTTCATCACCGGTGCTTCCTGCACTGATCAGTTTCACTTCTGCCAACCCCAGCACTCTTTTAATGATTGATTGGGTGATTTCGACTGCTTGTACTTTTTCTTTCCGAATGGAAAAAGCGGATTCGTCCAGTACACCTTTCTTGATATATATGCGCTCGTGATCGGATGAAATTTCATATTTTCCATATTTAATGAATGTGGAAACGATTCCGAAGGCAACGGCGAAACATATGAGGCCTGCAATAACGATGGTAATGATCCACCATGTATCCAATAACTTGGCAAGTAACCCTTCGGCATTCTCCAAATCAATAAAATCATCGAGTGTATTATATAACGTAGCCAATATCGGAATAAGAGCCAGGAAACTGAGTGATGTAAAGGAAGCTTTCAGCACATCATGTTTGCTTGGAGTGAAATGGATCGTTTTTTCAATGGCTGGTTCCATATCCTCAGCAATTCGTTCTTCGGAAATATCCGCTTCAATAACCGGAAGTTCCTGTTTTGAGGCATATTCCCCCTCAAGCCGTTCGGCTTCTTTTCGGGAAATCATCTCGAAAGGTACGCTACCCTGATCACCAGTCATCCCCGTTTCAAATGTTAAAGAGGTCAATCTGAAAATCTTATGAAATAACGTCGTGCGTTGCTGGACATTCTGAACCTTATGAAGCGGGACAGTTCGATACGATTTCGAGACAAGCCCTGAAGTGATGTATAAGGTACCTTCTTTGATTTGGTATTTGTATGTATACCATCTAAGGATGACAGAAATGACTTTCCAAACCAAATAAACTAGAAAGCCGATTTGGAGTACCTTCATATACATCTTTTCAGAACCGAAATTCAGGACATAAAGCATGATTATGAAAAATACATTTCCTTTCAGCAATTTCCAAAATTCGAAAGGGATTTTGAAAGGGTGTAATCGTTTTACGTGTTCTTCCATCATTAATCCACTTCCTTAATTTTTGCGAAATGGGCAATTTTATCTCGTAATTCATACGCCTCTTTCTCGGGGATGGCCGGTATGTCATGAGAGTCGCCCATTGTTCCGATGCTTAGGGAATAAAGGTTGTATTTTCGCAAAAACGGTCCTTGGTTCAATTTGACGGATTGAACCTTCGTCATCGGAATGAGTTCATGCGTTTCATTCCAGGCTCCACGTTTTGTTTGAATGAATTCTTCGTTCACGTCGTATCGCCAATACTTTTGCAAAAGTATCGGTTCAATGAAGATGGACCAGATAGCATGGAAAAAAGATAATACGATAAGTCCGTTTAAAATCCATCCAATCCATTCTTTCCAAGTGAAATAATCATCAACAAATAATAGGAGGCCAAGGACGGCGAGGATAATGAGATTGGTAATGGCTTCAGTTATCCGCCACACCTTCACTGATTCTTTGGATATTTTCTTCGTTGGTGGCTGTATCTTGGAATACATATATTCACTCCTTACTATGTCTATATACTTATACGGATTATCTTGCAAAAAAGTTCCCTATGATAGGTATATGTATAGAAATTATGCAGCCCATGCCATGGAGTGGCGGGCGAATAATCCTGCAGTTTCCCGAGTATGTATAAATAAGGAGTTTTCTAGTGGATCTTTTCTTTTTATATGACCGAAAAATGGACAAGATAGAAGTGGTGAGTTTCTAGAGTGGGAGTGATAGGTTTGACGTATAAAAGGAAGTTGAGTTTTATATTCTTCCTGTTTTTGATTTGTTTTTTTAATGGAGAGTCGATGCAGGCTGCGAATGATGATGGAAACCTAGGGCAGGAAATTCAACGAATATTGGAGCAATCGCCAGGATTGGCTGGGGCGTTGACGGGAATTTCCATCCGTTCAGCTGAAACGGGGGAAATGATTTATGAACGGGGATCGCAAACGAGATTGCGGCCTGCTTCGAATCTTAAGCTTTTGACAGCAGCAGCTGCGCTGGAAACTTTAGGGGAAGATCATACTTTTCAAACGGAACTATACATAAAAGGAGTGCAGGTTGGCCATGTTCTGCAGGGCAATGTATACCTGAAGGGAAAAGGGGATCCCACATTATTGGAAAAGGATTTTGATGCGCTGGCAGCTTCACTGAAGCAAAGGCAAGTCAAGTTCGTTCACGGGGATCTTATAGGGGACGATTCTTGGTATGATGATGTTCGTTATTCTCAAGACTTAGTTTGGGGCGATGAACAGGAATATTACGGTGCAGCCGTTTCGGCTTTAACTGCTTCCCCGAATGAAGATTACGATACCGGTACCATCATCGTGGAGTTAGCTCCTGGGGAAAAGGCTGGAAAGAGGGCAACGGTAAAGCTGGAGCCTGAAACCGATCACGTGAAGGTCATCAACAAAACGAAAACTGTATCGGCAGATGCTAATAATAAGATTGAAATCGAACGGTCTCATGGCACACAAGTCATTACGGTGACCGGGACCATTCCGGAAGATGCCGGGGTGACCAAAGAGTGGGTCTCGGTGGAAGATCCCACAGAATATGCCTTGAGCCTATTTGAAAAATCAATGAAGAAATATGGAATTAAAGTGTTGGGAAAAAGGAAAAAAGGGAAAACGCCAGTAGGAGCACATATGATTGCCGCTCATCAGTCCATGCAGCTTTCACAGCTGCTTATTCCTTTCATGAAATTGAGCAATAACAGCCATGCCGAGGTTTTGGTGAAGGAAATGGGCAAAGAGGCAGATGGGGAGGGAAGCTGGAAGGATGGTTTGAAGGTTGCTCGAAATCAGCTGAAGAGTATGGGTCTCGATATGCAAACGATCATGATGCGTGATGGGTCTGGAATTTCCCAAGTCAATATGATTCCAGCGAATGAAATAACGAAGCTGCTGTATGCCATTCAGGAAAAAACGTGGTTTCCTGCTTACTTGAATGCTTTACCGATTGCAGGAAACGAAAATCGGATGGTGGGCGGTACTCTTAGAAAGAGGATGAAAGGGACACTTGCAGCCGGGAATGTCCGCGCGAAAACAGGGACAATTTCAGGTACGAGCTCCTTATCAGGTTATGTGACGACCAAAAGAGGGGAAAAAATCATATTTTCAATCATCTTGAATAATTTTGTAGAAGAAAAAGGCATTACGGCAATCCAGGATAAGATAGCCGTAATGCTCGCAGAACAGGAAAACCTATTGGGAAGCGGCCATTAGTATCCATGGAAGGCTAAGTTGAAGTTCAGGATCTGCGAGAAAAAGCCAAATCATTTTCTTCGGCAAGTCCCAATTGGCAGCATAATGCCGCTAAGCCATTTTATTTGCTGACCCGATCAGGTTTCAAACGAAGATCCGAATGGAGTATTCAATTCGATGGTCATTATATAACATTGAATCAAGACGGCATTCGAACATTCGAAGGCCTTTCTCCGATGTATATGTCTATAACAAGAAGTTTTCAATTCCATTACATGGAAAGTCCTAGCCGTTTGATCGTAGACAGTTTCTCCATAAGTGGAGGGAAAGGGGCCCTTTTCCTCCTCTGTTTCTTTAATCAGACATGAAGCTGGGGGCAAATTGGTTTTTATTCAATGTCAGCACCTTCTTCTTATTTTTTTAAATTATCCCCCTCAAGGAAGGAGTTTAAGGGAGGATTAATAGAAATAAGTATATAGGGGGGAATGCTTATGAACTTTCCAACACTTAATGGACAGTATACGATCAGCAGTCTTATAGCTGAAATTCACGAAATTTCCAAAAAACGCTCACTCTATATATTGGCCATAGATGGCCGGGGCGGATCTGGAAAAAGTACACTCGCTGCCCGTATCCAAGCAGAATGTCCAGGTAGCGTGGCCGTTCATATGGATGATTTTTATTTGCCGTCATCGGAAAGGGTTCAACTGCCTCCATCCCAAAAGCCTATCGGGGCGGATTATGATTGGGAACGGGTTTGTAACCAAATCCTAAAACCGCTTACAAAGGGGAAGGAAGCAAGATATCAAAGGTATGATTGGGAAACGGACACTATGGCCGAATGGCATGAAGTTCCTGCTGGGGGCCTTGTGATTATAGAAGGAACGTATTCAATCCGTAAAGAATTGGCAGGGTACCATGATTTCACGATTTGGGTGGAATGTCCCCGTGATCAGCGTTTGAAACGTGGCCTTGAGCGGGATGGTGAAGATGCGCGTCAAATGTGGGAGGATAATTGGATGGTTCATGAAGATCTCTATGTGGGTGTGCAAAGGCCTCAAGAAAGAGCGGATCTTGTTGTGGACGGAATGAGCTGAGCCAGAGGATATTTTAATTGTAAGGGTTTACCTATAAAATATATTGTATGTTTAGATAAATTTCCGGGGAGCCGGAAATAGGGGGGAAACTATGTTTACTAATGAAGAACAAGCTGCCGTATATAAAGCCATTTATAACCGTAGGGATATCAGGAGTTTTTTGTCAAAGCCCATTTCAAAGGATATACTCCGCAGAATTTTGGATGCTGCACATCATGCGCCGTCTGTAGGATTCATGCAGCCTTGGAGTTTCATCGTGATTTCGTCTCAGGAAACCAAGAACAGTTTGGCATGGGCAGCGGATAAAGAAAGAAGGGCCCTCGCCATTCATTATGAAGGAGGTAAAGAAAATAAGTTTCTTAGTTTGAAAGTGGAAGGGTTAAAAGAAGCACCATATACCATTTGTGTTACATGCGACCCGACACGGGGGGGCTCCCATGTTTTAGGGAGGAACTCCATTCCGGAAACCGATATCCTATCCACTGCCTGCGCCATTCAAAATATGTGGCTGGCTGCCTATGCGGAAGGGTTGGCAATGGGATGGGTAAGCTTTTATAAGAAAAATGATATTCGTGATATTTTGGAGATTCCGCCGCATATAGAACCTGTTGCACTCCTGTCGGTTGGCTATACGGATCAATATCCGGATAAACCGATTCTTGAACTTGCTAATTGGGAAAAAAGAAGGCTGATGGATGAACTTATTTTCGAGGATAAATGGGGGAATAAATAAACCGATATATTATGATTCCAAAACTGTTTATTAAGCCCCTGGTTCAGGGGTGGAAAATATAGAAGACTCTTACAATGGATTCTCATTTGTAAGAGTCTTCTTAAAAATTCGGTTTGATTTTAAAATCTGCGCCGTTTTGAAGATCCCGGTATACCGAGGTCTTCACGGTATTTTGCAATAGTGCGGCGGGAGATCTTCGTCCCTTCATTTTCGAATATTTGACAAAGTTTCTGATCTGAAAAAGGCTTTATTTTATCTTCATCGGCAATCAGGACCTTTATTTTTTCTTTGATGGTGGCCGTTGATTCGGTTGCTGGGCTGTTCACGCGGTGTAACCCTCTAGTAAAGAAGTTCCTTAGTTTAAAGAGGCCATGCGGCGTCTGGATATATTTATTGCTCGTCGCCCTGCTGATCGTTGATTCATGAAGCTGAAGTTTTCCCGAAATATCCTTCAGTGTCATAGGTTTTAATCCTGTAATTCCCTTCATGAAAAACTCATGCTGCTCCTCCACGATTGACGCGGTCACTTTGTAAAGCGTCATTTGCCTTTGTTCGATCCCTTTTAACAGTAATTGGGCATCATTTATGTGCCCTTTTATATAATCTTTAGCTGGATTAACAGAATTGATGGCGACGTGGTTCTTGTAGTAAGGATTGATGGAAAGTTTAGGTGTACAGCTATCGTTGACCGTTATCAGAAAACCTTCTTTATCTTTTTCCACGTAAACGTCCGGAACGATGTAATGAGTCATATCAACGGAAAAGTGACTGACAGGACGCGGGTTTAACGTACGGATGAAATCCGAGGCCTCTTGTACTTCCTGAACGGTCACTTGGTGAAGGGCGGCAATTTTTCTGTAGCGTTTTTCTGCTAAATCTTCTAAGTGCTTTTTAACGATCTTATACGCCAATTCATTGTGATTCTCATGCTCACGCAGCTGAATGAGTAAACATTCGGTCAGATCTTTAGCACCGACTCCAATTGGGTCAAGGGATTGCAATATTTGAATCATATTTTCGATTTCTTCCACGGGTACGGAAAAATGCGAAGCAGTCCAATGGACATCCAATTCTAGAAATCCATAATCATTTAAGTTACCAATCAAAAATTGGAGAATCTTCTTTTCAAATGCATTCAATGAACTTAGTAAACTCAATTGTTCCAGTAAATGCCTTTCAAGTGTTTCTGTGCTGACTGAATGATTGTTGATAGGGTTGTAATCATTGTCTCCGTTGAAACCTTTACTTTTAGAGGAAGAACCGCGTATCTGAGAATTTATTTTATTTGTACGAATACTGTGCGATGAGGGGGGTTCTTTAAAGCTAATTTCGAGAACGGGATTTTCGTAAGCCTGTCGGTTCAGGAAATCTATCAGTTCATGGGTGGAATATTGAAGGATATTGATCGATTGCTGTAATTCAGGGGTTAATGACAACTTCAAGGTTTGTTTTTGGTACAGTTCAAATCCTACCTGCATATATATCAACTTCTTTCATTTAGATTAACATAGCGGCTCAAAAGGAATGAAAAAATATTAACATGATAATAATACAAATCTTCCGAAAATTCAATATTGTGTGTCAGGTTTTGTAACATCAATTAGAAATAAAGAGGGGGATTCAAAAAAATGCTTGTCATTCAGTAGTTAATCAAATGAATGGGAGTTGAACGATTCGGATGTGAATCAAATGATTTATATATGAATCAACACATACTCCTATTGATTTATATATGAATCGTTTTAACTTGAATACCTTTAATATCAGGCTCATATAATTTGGCATGCATCTTGCTACATCTATAAATATAAAAATAAACTAGCTTGAAAAAATCCATTACATGAGAAGGGTGTTTTTTACATGATTAAAGAGACTACGAGTATTCAGGAATTAATCGATTTGGATAAAAAGCATTTTATTCATCCGACCACGGCAATCGAACAGCAGCAGGCAGATGGTCCAAGTTTCATCTTTAAGGAAGGGAAGGGAATATATCTTACGGATGTCACGGGCAGGACTGTCATTGATGGCATGGCTTCACTTTGGAATGTGAATATTGGACATGGACAAGAAGAGATGGCTGAAGTCGCGAAGGAACAAATGGCCAAATTAGCTTTCACCTCAAGTTTCGCCACTTTCAGCAATGAGCCGGCAATCCGTTTGGCGGCCAAAATCGCATCCATCGCGCCTGGGGATTTGAATGCAGTTTTCTTCACTTCAGGTGGATCGGAGTCGAATGATACGGCGATCAAACTTGCTCGTCATTACTGGCTTTTGAAAGGGCAGCCTAATCGTCAAAAAATCATTTCCCGCTCGAAATCCTATCATGGAGTGGCAATGGGAGCTACAAGTGCGACTGGCCTGAAGCCGTTCCGGGATTTCACGAATTCAATCGCACCTGATTTTTATCATGTGGACGGTTCCTCCATTGAGGAGTTGCGTAAGGTCATAGAACAGGAAGGACCGGAAACGATTGCGGCCTTTATCGCTGAACCGATTCAAGGGGCCGGTGGCGTGAACCTTCCTCCTGAAGGCTATTTTAAGGAAGTAAGGGAAATTTGTGATGAATACGGCATTTTGATGGTGACGGATGAAGTCATTACAGGTTTCGGAAGAACAGGGACTTATTTTGGGATTGAACACTTTGGTGTTGTGCCTGACATGATGTGCTTTGCAAAAGGTGTGACGAGCGGATATGCACAGTTAGGCGGGGTCGTCCTGAATGATAAGATGCATCAGGATTTCATTGCCCTTTCAAAAGGTACGCTTTTACACGGCTACACATACAGTGGCCATCCGATGGCATGTGCGGTTGCTTTGAAAAATATTGAAATAATTGAACGTGAAAACCTTATAGAAAACTCGAAACAGCGTGGTGAAGAGTTGCTTGCCGGCTTTAAGAAGCTCCAAAGCAAACATCCGATTGTTGGTGATGTGAGGGCACTTGGACTAATTGGGGGCATCTCCATCGTAAAGGACAAACAAACAGGTGAAGGCTTTGAGACACAGCTTGCTCCAAGACTTGTTGCTGAAGCTGCGAAGAATGGTTTGATTTGCCGTTCAGTTACGTTTGATCAAGATACACTCGTATTCGCACCGCCTTTAATCATTACTAAAGCAGAAGTCGAAAGAATGATTGAAATCCTTGATGAGACATTTACTGCAGTCGAAAAAGAAATTTTATAAGAGGTGAAAGTGATGGTCATGACGGAAACGCTGAAAAAGAAATTATACATTAATGGTAAATGGCAAGAAGCTGAAAAGTTCACGACACTAAAGTCCCCTTATAGCGGGGAGGTCCTAGCGGAGATTCCCTCGGCAAGCCTTGAAGATGTCGAGTTGGCCATAGAATCAGCCTATCAAGCTAGAAAAACGATGGCAGCTTTACCTAGTCATAAACGCGCTGCCATACTTGAAAAGCTTGCGAGCCTTTTGGAAAGCCGCAAAGATGAGGCAGCTGAAATTATTGCAAAAGAGGCAGCGAAACCGATTAAAACGGCAATGGTTGAAGTATCCCGGACGATTGCCACATATAAATTTGCAGCAGAGGAAGCAAAAAGGATTCATGGAGAAACATTGACGATGGATGCCACAGCTGACGGAGAAGGAAGGATAGGATACACGGTCCGTGAGCCTCTAGGCGTTGTGGGTGCGATTACGCCATTTAATTTTCCGATGAACCTGGTTGCCCATAAGGTGGGCCCGGCCATTGCTGCCGGAAATACACTCGTCCTGAAACCTGCGAGCCAAACACCGCTATCTTCACTATTTCTTGCTGAATTATTGGCCGAAACGGATTTGCCGGCAGGTGCGTTTAATTTAGTTACTGGAAGCGGTTCGGTAATCGGTGATAAATTAGTCACCGATTCACGGGTGAAGAGCATCTCATTTACAGGAAGTCCGGCTGTAGGAATCGGGATCCGTAATAAGGCCGGGTTAAAGAAAGTGAGTCTTGAACTAGGTTCGAATGCGGCTGTCATCGTGGATAAAGGGATCGATATTGATAAAATCATCCAACGCTGTGTATCGGCAGCATTCGCTTTTCAAGGACAGGTCTGCATTTCCTTACAGCGCGCTTATGTTCATGAAGAGGTGTATGATGAGTTCGTCAAAAAATTCACGGAAGCAACGAATGGCTTGAAACTGGGAGATTCTTTGGACCCGTCTGTGGATATTTCAGCATTGATCAGCGCCGGGGATGTACAGAGAAGCCTAGATTGGATCGGTGAAGCTAAACAACACGGGGCGATAGTTGCAGCAGGAGGTAAATCTGAAGGTAATATCCTGCATCCCACTGTGTTGCTGGAAGTGGATGCCATGCTTAAGGTATCTTGCCAGGAGGTCTTCGCTCCAATAGTTTTGATCAATAAGGTTTCTTCCGTGGAGGAAGCGATTGACTTTGTCAATGATTCCGAATTCGGATTGCAGGCCGGGATTTACACAGAAAATATCAATCTAGCTCTTTCTGCCGCAGAAAAATTGGAAGTCGGCGGTGTCATTATTAATGATATCCCAACTTACCGTGTTGACAACATGCCATATGGCGGAGTCAAAAAAAGCGGGACTGGGCGCGAAGGATTGAAATATGCCATTGAAGAAATGACGGAAATGAAATTGGTCATTATTAATCGGAATTAATCAGAAGAGAGGTGAGCAGCTGCTCATCTCTTTTTTTCTGTGAAACTTGGAAGAAGTTTTGCCTATGAATTATGCAAAAATGAATAGGTAATTCACGACTGAATTTAAATATGACTGGAAAGGGCAATAAAACGTGAGTTACCTAAAATTTCAAACTGGCATGAATCTTGCTCATATTTATATATAGGTAGATAACTTAAAACAGAGGAGGAAATTACATGCAGGAAACTTTGCAAAATAATACGAAAAAAGAAGGAACGGGAGCATTGGACTTAAAGATGTTCATCAATGGGGAATGGGTGAATTCGACTTCGGGTGAGAAGAGGGATGTATTGAATCCGGCCACGGGGGAAGTTATTGCCAAAGCAGCGGAAGGAACACAGGAAGATGTGGATGCAGCGGTCGAGGCAGCAAAATATGCTTTCTATGAAGGTGGTTGGTGGGGAACTCCTGCCGTCGAAAGAGCTCGCATTTTATTCAAAATAGCCGACAAAATAGAAGAAAAAGCTGAAGAACTAGCTGCGTTGGAAACATTGGATAATGGGAAACCATTGCGTGAGGCTCGTTTTGATATAGCTGATTCGGCAGCATGTTTTAGATATTATGCAGGGTTGGCCACAAAACCGACAGGTCAGACTTTTGAAGTTCCTGACGGCCAGCAAGCGATGGTCGTAAGGGAACCGATCGGTGTATGCGGGCAGATCGTTCCTTGGAATTTCCCACTAATGATGTCAGCCTGGAAACTTGCTCCGGCGCTTGCTGCAGGAAATTCCGTTGTGTTCAAACCATCTGAGGTCACTCCGGTGACGGCGGTCAAACTATTTGAAATCATGGATGAGGTAGGATTGCCAAAAGGTGTTGCGAATCTTGTGTTAGGAGCGGGGCCAGTTGTCGGACAAGCCATTGCAGAGCATGAGGAAATCGATAAAGTAGCCTTTACAGGAGGCACGGCAACAGGACGTAAGATCATGGAGGCTTCGCTGGGTAACCTAAAGAAAGTCACATTGGAGCTCGGCGGCAAATCGCCTAATATCGTATTTGCGGATTCTGACTTTGAGACCGCAGTTGATTATGCTCTATACGGGATTTTCTGTAATCAAGGACAAGTGTGCTCAGCAGGCTCCCGTTTACTATTGGAAGAGTCCATTTACGATCAGTTCATTGCAAGTCTTACTGCGAAGGCGAAAAAAATCAAAGTAGGTTCAGGTTCTGATGAAAACAGCCAGATGGGACCTATCGTTTCAGAAGCCCATATGAACAAAATATTATCATATATCCAAATCGGAAAAGAAGAAGGTGCCAAATTAATCGTCGGTGGAAATCGAATTAAAGAAGAAGGCATGGATAAAGGTTACTTTGTCGAACCTACTATTTTTGTTGATACGACACCGGATATGCGGATTGTACAGGAAGAAATTTTTGGACCGGTGCTTGTCGTTCAAAAGTTCAAGGATGAAGCGGAAGCTCTTCGACTTGCCAATGATACGAAATATGGTTTAGCGGGAGCGGTGTTCACGAATGATATCTCAAAAGCGTACCGTGTCATTAAAAAAGTGCGTGCCGGCATCACGTGGATAAACTCATATCATCCGACTTATAACGAAGCTCCTTGGGGAGGGTTCAAGCAAAGTGGAAATGGACGCGAACTGGGAACTTTCGGTTACGAAGCTTACACTGAAGTGAAGCAAATCAATAATAACTTGGATATCCAGCCAACAGGCTGGTTTGATGAAGAGTAAATAGCTTGACGAAAAAAGGCTGTTCCTTGGGGAACAGCCTTTTTTCTATGGAATCGGAGATATAATCCGAGAATCGGAGATAAAAATCCGAAATCGGAGATATAATCCGAGAATCGTAGATAAAAATCCGAAATCGGAGATATAATCCGAGAATCGCAGATAAAAATCCGAAATCGGAGATATAATCCCAGAAACGCAGATAAAAAGCCGAAAATCGGAGATATAATCCGAAAACCGCAGATATATTCAAAGATTGCTAAATATTTCTTTACTATTGTTGGACTTTTTCAAGATCAACCCGTCCTGAAAAGAAAACGGCGCCATTACCCATATCCGCGAGGCGATCTGGGGTAAGGGAATTGATGTGTTGCTTTGTTTCGGGCGTATTCTGCCACAAGCCTTGGCTGACAAGAACGCCTGGTAACACATTTTCACCGGGAGCAGCGGTAAGCAAGCATTCACCGCGACCGTTCCAGATTCTAACCATATCTCCGGCGGCTATCCCCATTGTTTTGGCATCAGCGGCATTCATGTGCAGTTTCGGTTCCTTTTCCATGGAGATATGTTTGGCATTATTAGAAAAGGTTGAATTCAAGAAATTGTGATTAGGTGCCGGAATGAATAAAAATGGCAGGTCGCTGTCTTTTATGATAGGCGTATATGTGGGCAATGGCTCGAATCCATCCCGCTTCATCCGTTCGGAATAAAGTTCGATTTTACCGCTTGGTGTCGGGAGTTTGCCTGGGAACATCGGCTGCATTTTGGCTTTGACAAATTGATTCCTTGAAAGGGAGTCATAGGTGATGCCTTCCAAATGCGGGTTGTCGGGAAAATCCAGAGCCTGCCGTATCATATCTTCCTCTGAATCTCCAAATGCTTGTTCCCCAAATCCCATTCCAGCAGCCAACAGTTTGAACAATTCAACATTCGATTTCGATTCGCCATATTTTTCGACTACAGGTTTTTGTATTTGGACGTAATTATGCCAATATGAATTATAAAAATCCTCCGTTTCATAAGATGACGTGGCAGGAAGGACGAGGTCGGCAAACATGGCCGTTTCGGTTAAGAATAGATCATGTACCACTGTGAATAGATCTTCCCGCATTAGACCTTCCTGCACCTTATTTGCATTCGGAGCGACAAGTGCTGGGTTGGAGCCGTATACAAACATAGAGCGAATCGGGTTTTCTTTTTCCATAAGAGCTTGGCCGATTTGGTTCATATTAATGGTCCGGGTAGCTTTATTTCGCAATAAATCAGGACGTCTTAAGGCATTTATATTAAATGCCAGATATCCTGAATTCCCTTTGATGGCTCCGCCGCCTTCCTCCATCCATTGGCCGGTAAGGGCAGGCAGGCAGGCAATGGTACGTACCGCCATGCCTCCATTGTCATGGTGCTGCAGGCCATTGCCTATCCGAACGAATGATGGGCTTGTGGTGCCATACATCCTGGCAAGTTCATATAAGTCATCAATGGGAACGCCAGTTATCGCGGAGACGGTGGCAGGGTCATATTGGCGGACATGTTCGCGCAATTCAGCAGCACCCACTGTGTATTCATCGAGAAAGGGCTGGTCGACTAGATTCTCGGCATAAAGAATATGCATTAATCCGAGGGCAAGTGCACTATCGGTGCCAGGCAGAATCGGAATGAACCAATCTGCCCACTTGCCAGTTTGGTTTTTATGAACGTCAATGACAACTACTTTGGCCCCGTTTTTTCGGGCTTGCTGGGCAAGCGTCACTTGGTGCATATTTGTGCTCACAGCGTTGATGCCCCACATGATGAATAGCTTCGTATGGATCGTTTCTTCTGGATCGATGCCGAATGAACCACCCATTGTATAGCTGTATCCGACTGAGCCTGCCGCATTACAGATGGAACGCTCGAGCATGCTTGCGCCGAGTTTGTGGAAAAAGCGGCGATCCATCCCCTCGGCGCTGAGGTTGCCCATGTTTCCGTAAAAGCTGTAAGGAAGTATGCTTTCCGGTCCATGCATTTCGATCAAGTCTTTCCATTTGGAAGTGATTGTGTCAATGGCCTCTTCCCAGCTGATTGGAACGAAATTCCCTTTTCCTTTCGGACCGATGCGCTTTAAGGGCTGTTTTAAGCGATTGGGGTCATATAGGCGGGCAGTCATGTTGCGGACTTTGTTGCAAATATTCCCTTTTGTGACTGGATGATCAGGGTCTCCTTGAACTTTAATGATTTTCCCATCTTTTTTGTGCAGCAGTAAACCGCATTGATCAGGACAGTCAAGAGAACAAACAGAGGGAAAGACTCCATCTGGCT
Organism: Peribacillus sp. P4_D6; assembly: GCF_056401795.1. Lineage (NCBI taxonomy): Bacteria > Bacillati > Bacillota > Bacilli > Caryophanales > Bacillaceae > Peribacillus > Peribacillus sp. P4_D6. The sequence continues at coordinate 69,107 of NZ_JBFUIQ010000007.1, read as the reverse complement.
GATTGATATAGGATTGCATGGCGTATTCCTCCTAAATGATTTATTCTAATAAAATGAATTTTCTTACTTATATTGAAAGTGAAATCGTTGAAAGGTGCAAGAACTTCTTAACATATGTTTTTTTTTCTGATAAGCTTACAAGATGAAAATTAACCTATAAATAGGAGGATTCATTTTTGGAATATGGAATTATAATATCAATTGCAATATACATGGCAGGTATGCTTTTAATTGGTTATTTGGCCTATCGGAAAACGGCTAACTTAACCGATTACATGCTTGGCGGCCGGAACTTGGGGCCGGCTGTAACGGCATTGAGTGCAGGGGCTTCCGATATGAGTGGCTGGCTGTTGATGGGTCTTCCTGGTGCGATGTACATAAGCGGGTTGAGTGCAGGCTGGATTGTCATCGGCCTGTGTGCAGGCTCTTATTTAAACTGGTTATTTGTGGCACCAAGGCTTCGGACATATACGGAAATTGCCGGCAATTCGATTACGATTCCCGACTTTTTGGGAAATCGGTTTAAAGATGGCTCCCGCGTCTTAAAAGTGGTATCAGCATCGGTCATTTTAATTTTCTTCACCTTTTATACCTCTTCAGGCATGGTGGCAGGCGGTGAGCTTTTCCGTACGGCTTTCAATTTAGATTACCGGTGGGGTATCTGGCTGACGGCAAGCGTTGTTATTCTTTATACATTATTTGGCGGATTCCTGGCTGTCAGCTGGACGGACTTCGTACAAGGTACAATCATGTTCATTGCCTTAATTCTAGTACCAGTTGTCACGATTGTAAATATTGGGGGCTGGGATCCTACCTTCAATGAAATAAAATCGATTAACCCGAATTTATTGCATGTTTTTGAGGGAACATCAACCATTGGCATCATATCTCTTCTGGCATGGGGGCTTGGTTATTTCGGGCAGCCTCATATAATCGTCCGCTTCATGGCGGTCTCATCTGTTAAAGAATTGAAAAGTGCACGGCGAATCGGCATGGGATGGATGATTTTTGCTATTGTTGGAGCGATGTTCACCGGATTGGTAGGGATAGCATATTTTAACCTGACAAATAGTCCTTTAGGGGATAGGAATGCTGAGTCCGTCTTCATCATATTAGCTAAAGAACTGTTTCCATCTTTAGTTACAGGCTTCTTGTTGGCTGCGATTTTAGCAGCGGTCATGAGTACGATTGCATCACAGCTGTTAGTATCGGCAAGTGCTCTGACAGATGATTTCTATAAGCAGTTCATTCGGCCGAACGCATCTGATAAGGAATTAGTGCTGGTAGGTCGGTTTGGTGTATTGGCGATATCTGCCATTGCCCTATTATTGGCTTTTAATCCAAGCGGTACGATCCTTAAATTGGTTGGTTATGCATGGGCTGGTTTTGGAGCGGCATTCGGTCCTGTCATTTTGTTAAGCCTGTACTGGAAACGGATGACGAAATGGGGAGCCTTGGCGGGAATGATTGTCGGTACGGCAACCGTGATCGTCTGGGATATGATTGATAGGTTTGCTGAAATATACGAAATCATTCCTGGTTTCATCGCAGGTTCAATAGCGGTGGTCGTTTTCAGCTTACTATCGGCCAAGCCTACAAAAGATATCGAAGAAGAATTCAATCAAGCCATTAAAGACCTCTCTTGATTTATTGAAAATCCAGTAGTAATGCTGCTGGATTTTTTAACGATATAAAACAATGATTACTATATATATGTTACAATATCGATAGAGTCCTTATGTTGAAAACATGAGGGCTTTTTTTGAGTGATTTGGGAATAATAAACCAAAAAACAATACAAAGGAAAAAATATGAACCAATCTCATAAAATTGCATGTAAAGTGGCTTTTATATATATATTCATTGGGGTCTTATGGATTATCATTACGGATTACATCTCTATGACGCAGGCAAGGTCAGATGTTCAGATATATGCAATGTTTCAACATTCCAAAGGGTGGATGTTCATATTCATAACCGGACTTTTCCTATACTTCATAATCAGGTATTGGACGGGGAAAATGCTGAGGTCCCAACAGGAATTCATTCTGAAGGATGAACAGTATCGGTCGCTGTTCAAGCATAACCCGGATTGTGTCCTTGAGCTGAATCTCGAAGGAAATGTCGTTTCGATAAACCCGGAAGCAGAAAAACTGTTAGGTCATCATAGTGAAAATTTGAAAGGCGAGAATGCGAATCATCTCATCAACTGGAATGAAAGTGATAAAGTAGCTGAATTCTTTCTACAGTCCCTTCAAGGGGAGGCTGTAAAATTCGAAACGACCATACAGAATAGCAGTGATGAACAACGGATAATCCGTGTAACTTTTTTACCGATCATCGTCCACTCGGAAATGCTTGGAGTATATGCCATCGTAAGGGATATCACCGAATTGCGGCGCGAAGAGGAATTAATGATCATGTCTGAAAAACTATCTGTTATCGGACATCTGGCTGCAGCCGTCGCACATGAGATAAGGAATCCGCTGACATCTTTAAAAGGATTCGTACAGTTAATGGATATGACCCAGGAAGTGAACCCGCTGCATTCTGATATCATGTTGAAGGAAATTGACCGAATCAATATTATTTCAAGTGAACTTTTGGTTCTCGGGAAGAAACAGGATGTCGCATTCTGCAGGATCGATCTTGCCGACAGTTTACAACAGGTATTCACGTTGATGAAAGCAGAAACGAATTTGAATAATATCGAAATGGGGCTAAGGATTAAAACCGCCGAACCGATTTATATTATGGCTGATTCAATTGAACTTAAACAGTTGGTAATCAATATCGTCAAGAATAGCATTGAAGCGATCGAAGATAATGGGGAAATTGATATATCGCTGCAAATCATCGATGGACATGCTGTAGTCAGCGTGAGTGACAATGGCATGGGAATGGGACCCGAGCGCCTTGAACGGATTGGTGAACCTTTTTACTCGACGAAGGAAAAAGGTTCAGGGATCGGGCTTGCAATTTGCCGGAAAATCGTTCATCGCCTTCACGGGGAAATGGATTTTGAAAGTGAGATAAACAAAGGGACGACGGTTACAATTCGTATTCCGTTGGCTACTGGACAAGAATAAATGGTACTATGAAAGATAGGAAAAGTTTTATATTAAAGGAGAACGATATGAGCGAATTACCTGCATTAATAAACGATAGAAAACCATATATACAAGAAGCCTGGAAAAAGTCCGGATTCGGACAACTTACCCCGATACAAACGAAAGCGATCCCCGTGATTGTCGAGGGAAAGGATATCATGGCCGAATCACCGACAGGTACAGGAAAAACATTGGCATATTTACTGCCATTGCTGGAAAAGATTGATCCTGAAAAAAAATCGCCCCAAGCTTTGATCCTGGCATCATCACGGGAACTGGTCATGCAGATCAATGAAGAAATTCGCATTTGGTCAGAGGGAAGCGGCATAATGGGTGCAGCATTCATCGGCGGTGCTAATGTGAAAAGGCAGTTGGACAAACTGAAGAAGCGTCCACAGGTGATTGCTGGAACACCGGGGCGGATTTACGAATTGATTGCCCAAAAGAAACTGAAGATGCATGAAGTTAAGACGATAGTACTTGATGAAGGAGACCAATTGATCATTCCAGAGCATATGGGAACGATCAATAATATTATCAAAACAACACTAAAAGATCGACAAATCATGGTATTTTCAGCAACCCTGCCAGAGGAAACGGAAAAAGCGGCCAGGGGATTCATGAATGAACCCGAAATGATCAAGGTCGATAAAAATGAAAAAATGGAATCCAAGGTGGACCATCTTTACTTTGTTGTTGAGAGACGGGAGAAGTCCAAGATTCTCGAGAAAATCACAAGACTTAAAGATGTGAAGGCACTTGCCTTCCTGAATGATATTGCGGAGCTTAGCGTCTTACATGAAAAGCTGAGTTATAAAGGTATTGAAATGGGCGTGCTTCACGGTGAATCCAATAAAGTCGACAGGGAGAAAGCACTGCGCAAGCTTCGTTCCGGAAAATCCCCGATGCTGATAGCAACGGATGTAGCGGCAAGGGGGCTCGATATTAAAGGCCTTACTGCGGTCGTTCATATTGATATGGCTGACAATATCGAACAATATATCCATAGATCCGGGAGAACTGGGCGTGCAGGTGCAGATGGCACGGTCATTTCAATCGTAACGGAAAGAGAAGAGCGAGAGTTGAAAAAAATGGCTCGTGAACTGGAGTTACCATTAACGAGAGTAACCTTCTATGGTGGAAACATCGTAGTCGATGAATGATTCGCAAAAAAGGGACGGCCATGGCGGCTGTCCCTTTTTTTGGGAGTTCAAGTTAGAATTAAAAATTAAAAGAGGTGCTCAATTTGCAGGATCCAACTGAACAGAATGAAGCTTATTTTTACTAAATTCAGGGTTCATTTATGGGTAATAATCATGAATGAAAACGCTTCCTTTATATGGGTTTTTGACATATGATAGCAATAGACATAGGTTAGGGGGAAACGGTATGACAAGAAAGTATAAACAATTTGAAACGGCAGTCATCCATGAAGGATATGACTCGAAGAAGCATTTGGGAAGCTTGGCAACACCTTTATTCCAAACCTCAACATTCACTTTCGAAAATGCCGAGCAAGGGGAGAGGCGTTTTGCCGGTATCGAAGATGGATATATTTATTCTCGCCTTGGAAATCCAACGGTACAAGTGCTTGAAGAAAAGATTGCCGCACTGGAAGGCGGGGAAGCTGGCCTTGCTTTCGGTTCAGGTATGGCTGCCGTTTCAGCAGTACTTTTTGCGTTAACTAAAACAGATGATCACATCCTCTGCTCACAGGGGGTATATGGTTGTACATTTGGCCTTCTGCAGCTAATGAAAAATAAATACCGGATCACTCATGATTTTTGTGAAATGGATACTGAAGAACAGCTTAGGAAAATGATCCGGCCGGAAACGACCTGCATCTATGTAGAAACCCCGATCAATCCGACGATGAAAATGATTGACTTACAGATGGTGGTGAAAGTTGCGAAGGAAAATAATGTGACGGTCGTAGTCGATAATACATTTTCGACGCCCTACCTACAGAGACCGCTTGAGTATGGCTGTGATATCGTCCTTCATAGCGCTACGAAATATCTTTGCGGGCATGGGGATGTCGTTGCGGGACTTGTCGTCGGTAAAAAGGAATTCATGAATCATATAGCTGGGACTACACAGAAAGATATCGGTGGAATCATTTCACCATTCGACGCCTGGCTACTATTGCGGGGGTTAAAGACCTTGCCCGTCAGGATGGACCGTCATTCGGCCAATGCAATGGCAATCTTTCATGAACTTAAGAAACATCCAAAGGTGAAAAAGGTATATTATCCAGGTGATGAAGCTTCCCCGGATCATTATATCATGCAAAAACAGATGAAACATGGCGGCGGCCTTATCTCTTTCGAATTGCATGGCACAAAACAGGATGCACAGGAATTCCTCAATAAATTGAATCTAATTAAAATTGCCGTAAGTCTTGGGGATGCCGAAACATTGATCCAGCATCCCGCTACCATGACGCACTCTGCCGTTCCTGAAGATTCACGGGAACAAATGGGCATCAGTGACCAGCTGGTCCGTCTCTCAGTTGGCCTAGAAGCTTGGCAGGATGTATGGCAAGATCTTCAGCAAGCATTTTAGGCTACCCTATTCCTTCTACTTTTTATGAAGATGGTTATGGATATGATAAAAGTGATGGCAGCGAGGATATAAGAAATGTCCGTGATTACAGGATAGGCGGAGCTATTTCGTATCCCGATGCCTATGAACGCCCAAACGAATACGAGAGGATAGCACCAATCCCGGTTTTTACCTGCGAAGACAAAGGCCAGGATTGTTGCTGCAATCAGCAGGACGATCGTCCAGGTTAAATTGGAAACCCCAAAACCGTCCCATTTGATATAGGTTAGGTAATAAGAAATGTCAGCGATCGTTGCAACACTTACCCAGCCTGTATAGACGGAAAACGGAAATAGGTCGAAAGTAGTGTGTCCCGCTTTTTTTATGCTTGTATAAATGACCATTAAAGTAACCAACAAAGCAATGATGATGAATACGGATAACAAAAAGTGTTCATAGTGCCAAGCTAAAAGCCAAGCGCCATTCAGGACACAGCTAAAAGCGAACCAAGGGAAGGATGCCTTATAAGCAGGGCTGTTTTGATGTTTACTTAAAAACTGCCTGAATACCCAGATGGCGAGCAGGAAATAGATTAAGCCCCATATGGAAAATACATATCCGGCAGGAGTGAAAACGACATGAAGTTTATCGGAAATCTCTCCTGATGTCTGGCCGTTCAATGGCAGGAAATTGGCTAAAAAATTCATCGTGACGACGAACAGATAGAAAATCAGGTTGATGATGAAAATAAGCATTAAGCTTCCTCCTTATATGAAGTGTGACTCTCTAATCCTATTCCACATATTTAGCCTGCCTAACCTTTTTGGAGCACATCGGGGTTAATGGGGATCATTTTTACATAAAGATAGGAAGTTCCTGTAACAATTGAACCATTTAAGGTTAGAAATTTTACATCTTCACTTTATGGTGATAAAATATTCAAAGATTCATATTATTTTAGTCCTTCGGGGTCGGGTGAAAATCCCAACCGGCGGTGATGAAGAAATTCTAAGCCCGCGAGCCTGTTAAAAGGCAGGATTTGGTGAGATTCCAAAGCCGACAGTACAGTCTGGATGGGAGAAGGACGTGTGGAACCCAAGTGTATACGTACGCCTAATTTTTCAAAAAATGAAAATATTGGGCTTTTTAGGTATACAATTTTTTTCACTCATTTCTCCTGCTAACCCTTTAGGTCATCCTAAGGGGTTTTTTATATTTTATAAAAGGGGGAAAAACATGTTTACGGGAATCATTGAGGATATCGGTACCGTACATTCCTTGAAAAAAGGAAAAAGCAGTATGGAGTTATCGATTCGTTCTGAAAAAATCCTTGAAGATGTGCATCTGGGGGATAGTATTTCAGTCAACGGGGTCTGCTTAACGGTAACGTCCTTCACGAAAAGTTTATTTACGGTCGACGTGATGCCGGAAACGGTCAAAGCTTCCTCGATCCGGACGTTAAAATTGGGATCACCTGTTAATCTCGAACGAGCCATGAGTGCACAGGGAAGGTTTGGCGGTCATTTTGTTTCAGGTCATATCGACGGAACCGGAACGATCATAAAAAAAGAACGGAAAGAAAATGCCGTATATTATGTAATCCAACTGGAAGAAGGGCTTAGTGCCTTTTGCATTCCAAAAGGTTCCGTGGCCATTGATGGAACAAGCTTGACGATATTTGGGATCGAAAGGAACCTTTTGACGGTTTCATTGATTCCATTGACTCATCAGGACACCATATTGGGACAAAAAGCGGCTGGCGATATCGTTAACATCGAAAACGACATGATAGGGAAATATATAATACATCAAATGAAAAATGGCAATCCAAAACCAGGACTGAATTTAGAGTTTTTGGCAGAGCATGGATTCTAATAAAAGGGCGGTGTAATGATGTTCCATACAATAGAAGAAGCAATAGAAGATTTGAAGGCTGGCAAGGTAGTTATCGTGTCCGATGATGAAGACCGTGAAAATGAAGGGGATTTTGTAGTGTTGGCCGAAAAGGCGACACCGGAAACGATTAATTTCATGGCGACTCATGGACGTGGTTTGATTTGTACGACCATCACTGAACAACTGGCAGCAAAATTGAAACTGCATCCTATGGTAGGCGAAAATACCGATCATCATGGCACTGCTTTTACGGTAAGTGTCGATCATAAAAGCACCTCTACAGGAATCAGTGCTTTTGAACGGTCCTTGACCATCCTTGAGCTTCTTAATGAAGATTCGGTCGCAGAAGATTTCCAAAGGCCTGGTCACACTTTTCCGATAGTCGCTAAAGAAGGCGGCGTATTAAGAAGGGCAGGACATACGGAGGCATCGGTGGACTTGGCGAAGTTATGCGGTGCCGCTCCAGCCGGTGTAATTTGTGAGATCATGAATGAAGATGGATCGATGGCCCGCGTATCCGATTTAGAAGTCATCGCTGATAAATTCAACCTGAAGTTCATTACGATAGCCGATTTGGTTCGGTATCTTCAACATAATGATCCAATCGGGAAACAGGAACTTGAAATGAACTTCCCGAAAGCTTGAAAGATTTTTAAGGTATGAAATCTTAACATGAAAAAATTATTGTTATTAAAAATTAGGAGGAATTAGACATGGGGAAAACTATTGAAGCACAATTAATCGGATCAGGATTGAAAGTAGGAATCGTGGTAGGAAGATTTAATGAGTTTATCACAAGCAAGCTTTTAGGAGGGGCATTGGATGGTCTTAAGCGTCATGGCGTTGATGAGAATGATGTTGACATCGCGTGGGTCCCGGGAGCTTTTGAACTTCCTTTAATTGCTAAGAAACTTGTGAATACAGGTAAATATGATGCGGTAATCGGTCTTGGAACGGTAATCAGGGGTGCTACTTCACATTATGATTATGTCTGCAATGAAGCAGCTAAAGGCATGGCTTCCGTTTCTTTGGAAACAGGTGTACCGGTTATCTTCGGTTTGCTGACAACTGAGAATATTGAACAAGCCATTGAGCGTGCTGGAACAAAATCAGGTAACAAAGGCTATGAAGCGGCCGTTAGTGCAATTGAAATGGCCAACCTTGGAAAATTGATTGAACAGTGATTTCACATAAGGAAGCCGCGGGGAATAACATTCCTGCGGCTTTTTTTTTGATGTGCCGGATCGTGGTTTGATTGAGTCAACTTTCTTCAACCATCTGGCTATTCTTTAAAGTTCGTAAAGTTAGCCATTGATCGATTAGCTAATGCTGCTCTTCGACACTCACCGAAACTCCTTCACTGGAAATACCCTGATTTCAAAGTAATGTGTTTTTTCATTATTTATTATTATAAATTATGGGGAATAAGGAATCATTAGGTAATTCATCGGAAAAAAAAACGAACAAAAGCGTCACGTAATGGAAGCATGATAAAATATGCAGATATGATTATGCTACAATTGTAAAGATTGCAATTGAAATTCATGTCTTTAGGGAAAAGTAAATTTATTAGTTATTAGGAGGGGTTTGTGTGTACCATCTCTTTACACATAATGATTTGGATGGAGTCGGGTGCGGCATTGTAGCAAAGCTGGCATTCGGAGATGAAGTAGTGGTTAGTTATAATTCAATTGGTCGCCTTAATCAGAATGTAGGCGCATTTCTTGAACAGGCCAAGATTGAAGATACATTAATCGTTACTGATCTATCGGTTGATGAAGATAATGAAAAAATGATTACTCAGTTTGTGGAAGATGGAGGCAAGGCGCTGCTAATCGATCATCATAAGTCAGCACTGCATTTGAACGAACATGATTGGGCATCTGTAACTGTCGAACAGGAAGATGGTAAACAGACGGCAGCCACATCATTATTCTATCAGTATGCAGTTGAAAATAAATTGCTGGAACCTTCAACCATTGTCGCTGAATTCGTTGAATTGGTCCGTCAATATGATACTTGGGAATGGGAAGTCAATAAAAATACAACGGCAAAGCGATTGAATGACCTGTTTTTCATGATTCCGATAGAGGAATTCGAAATGAAAATCGCAAATAAGCTGTCCACGGCTGAAAGTTTCACTTTTGACGAAGTGGAGCAAACGCTTCTGAATGTTGAAGAGAGTCGAGTGGATCGGTACATAAACAGGAAAAAAAGAGAAGTTTATCAAGCTACGGTCGGTCCCCATACAGCTGGTGTGGTCCATGCAGAGTCATACCACTCGGAATTGGGAAATGAATTGTCGAAAGAGTTCTCACATCTGGATTATATAGCCATCCTGATGGTAGGAAGCAAAAGAATCAGCTTCCGGACAATCCACGATGATATAGATGTTTCTGAAGTTGCTGGCAAGTACGATGGTGGCGGCCACCAAAAAGCCGCCGGTTGTACGATGTCCGAAAAGGCATATAGCCAATATGTCGAAAAGACCTTCTATGCCGAGCCCCTTAAACGAGACGCACATAAGAATCAATTGAATGTAAAAGGATCCCCAGAGGGTTGCCTATATTCAACAAGAGACAAACAGGATATATTCATCTATGAAGATGAAGAAGAGGAATGGATTGTTGAAATCAACGGAAAACAACAGAAAAAAACATTCGATACATTTGCGGAAGCGGAAAAATACATGAAGCGGAAATACGCTGCATGGCTGGCCCATGATGAAAGATATGAAGAGTTTGTCAATAAGGGTTAATTAGAAAGGCGGCTGTCCGAATGGGACAGCCGCTTTTCAATCTTGATTTTATCTTTTAAGCGGGACAGGATGAACGATCGTGCGTGACTGTTTTTTTGGAATGGAATTTTGGCGATGGAGAATTGCATTGATTTCTCCGCCAATCACAAAAATCAGACCACTCAAATACAGCCATAGCATCAAGATGATGACGCCTCCTAAACTGCCGTAAGTGGAAGAGTAGTTGGCAAAGTTACTGACATAGAATGAAAATCCAAGTGATATTCCCAGCCAAAGTACAGTTGCGGTAACTGCGCCAGGGATGACATGTTTAATGGGAAAACTTTTATTAGGTGCAAAGCGATATAAAAAGGCCAGGACAAGTGAGATGACCACAACCGCGATGACCCACCGTAATAAGCTGAATAAGATTTGCGTTTCTTCTGGGATCGGAATGACCTGCTGTAATAATTCGATGATGACCTTTCCAAAGACGGGGAGACCTAACATGACGATGAATGCTACAACCAGGCCTAATGTCAGTATAATGGAAATGAAGCGGGCTTTAATAAAATTCCTTGTTTCTTCCACATCATAGGCGATATTCATGGAATGGATGAACGCGTTCATTCCGTTGGATGCGGACCATATCGTTCCAAGGATACCAAAGGTCAGTAAGCCGCCGTTCCGTTCAGATAATATGTTGATGATATTTTTCTCGATGACTTCCATCGTTTCCGCAGGCATGAAGGTTTTTATCGTGTCGAGGGCTGTCTGAATATCGATATTCAGATAAGGTAATATGGACAGCAGTAATATGAGCAAAGGGAATAGTGCCAGTAAATAGTAATAAGCTTGTTCTGCTGCCAGCCCGGTCACACGATCTTCCTTTATTTCTTTAATAAGTTTCTTTGAAAATTGGATCGACTTATTCATCTGGGCATCACTCCTGAATAGTTACTTAGGTTATCTGCTTCTATTCCCTTTGTTCATGTAAGTTAATCCTCAAAAGAAAAGAAATTGAAACCTCTAATCCGGGCACTTGTAGAAGCTTGTGACAATGGCATAGCCCGTAAAACAAATTTGGAGAGAGGCAAGTTTTAAATCCTCAGTAAAGAAATATCCCTCAATCTCGAAAATTTCTAGAATAACTGTGAATAGGTGCTGTTGAAACTTCAAGTACGGCAACCATACTACTACTAGGTATGATTTTATGCCCGCTTTCTTACAAGTATTATCATGTTAGTGAGTTATGAAAGGTAAGCAGAAAAAAGGCCAGAAAGCAATTTCCGGCCTTTTTCTTCTATTGGACTTCTTTTTCCTGTTTCTTTTGAACCTTCGGAGGGGTCCATTTGAATACTTTATTTAGGATATTATAGATGTGTTTGGATTCTTTTGTAAGGATGGGCCCAAGAATCGCTAAGGTTAAAACATAAAGTGCTGCAAACGGGGTTAGTATAGGCATTAAACCTCCTGCAATGCCTAAGTTGGCTAAAATGATGGAGAATTCGCCGCGTGAAACGATCGTTAAACCGATGTTTGCGGAAGCTCTGTGAGATAAACCGGATTTGCGTCCGGCAATCATACCAGCTGCAAAGTTACCGATTATGGTGATGATGACGGCACCAAGAACCATCCAGACAGCTCCGCCAAGGGTCGTCGGATCGATACTCAAGCCAAAGCTGAAGAAAAATATGGCCCCGAAGAAGTCTCTGAAGGGAATGACAAGTTTCTCGATCCTGTCGCTATGCTCCGTTTCAGAAAAGACCAGGCCGAGCAGTAAAGCACCAATGGCTTCCGCAACATGAATCGTTTCCGAGAAACCGGCGATGAAGAATAGTAATGCGAACACGACGATGATAAAAATCTCATCGGAGGTTATATTGAATAATTTGTTAAGGACCCCAGATGCTTTCCGGGCGATAACGAAAAATATCAGCATATACCCAATCGCGATAAATGTAGAAAGTAATGTTCCCCAAACGGAACCAGAAGAGCTTAATACCAATCCAGATACGACTGATAAATAAACAGCGAGGAAGATATCTTCAAACATGATGATGCCAAGGATTAACTCCGTTTCATTGTTACCGGTCCTTTTAAGGTCCACAAGTACCTTTGCCACGATGGCACTTGAAGAAAAACTGATGATCCCGGTTAATATCAGGACCTCTTTTAATGGAAGACCGAGCAGGAAACCATACAGCAAGGCCATTCCCACGTTGATTAAAATGTAATAGGTTCCGCCGGTCACGATATTTTTCCCTGACTTCATAAGCTTTTTGACGGAAAATTCAAGCCCAAGGTAAAACAGAAGGAATAAAATACCGACACGACCGAGGAATGCTATGATTTCATCACTTTCAATGAAACGCAGGTCAATTAATCCGAAGTGCGGGGCATGGGGTCCAACGAGCATCCCGATGATAATTAATAACGGAACATTTGATATTTTGAATTTACCTGCAACGAGAGCGGCTAATGCCACTAGAAGTAGGGCAGTTCCCACTTCAAAGACTAAATGATCCATATGAGCTTAGTCACTCCTTTCGTCGGTCAATAATTCTCTTATCAGGTTACGAATATCTTTTCTTTCACCGGATATTACAAGGGTGTCGCCTGTTTCGATGATGGAGTCTGGACCAGGATTATTCAGTTGTTTTTTGCCTTTTTTAGAATGGGCGATGACGGTCACGTTATAATTGCTCCTGATATCAATCGAACCGATCGTTTGATTGATGGCCTTTGAACCGGGTTCGACTTTGAACCATTCGATCACCAAGTCACCCAAGGACATTTCAATTGTTTCAAGTGCTTGTGGTTTATAGACCATGCCGCCTATGATGGAAGCCAGTTGCCGGGATTCCTGATCATTAAGGGTGATGCTCGATATGACGTCCTCATGTTCATTATCAAAATGGTATAATTCCCGACGGCCATCATCGTGAATGACGATTACTAACTTTTCATCATTTCTCGTTATGATTTCGAATTTTTGGCCAATACCAGGAAGTTCACTTTCTCTAATTTTCACTGGAATTCCTCCTTAAAATGTTGGTTAGAGTTAATAGAAGATAGCAGAATGTTTATAAGTTAACGTCAATATTCGTCTTGAATTTCTTCTCCTTGGATAAACCGATGTATTTTAATGTCTCCGATGGACTGGAATGATGGTAATGCTTCTGTATCAAGGCCAGAGACACGCCTTGTTTATAGGCATGGTAGCCAAAAGTCTTACGCATCGAACTTGCTCCGAATTTGCCTGTAAGCCCTGCACCTTCCACAGCATCATGGATGATTCGGTGCGCCTGTTGACGTGTAATCGGCTTTTTTGTCTTAGGGGAAAGAAATAAAAACTGACCTTCGATAACCTTCGAGCCTTTAAGGTATTCTTGTAGGGCGGTACGGACTTTCAGGTTCAAATAAATTTGGTTGACTTCGTCAGTTTCCGTCCGTTGCTCATAGAACTCCTTGATTTTGCCCGTTTCATCCAGAACGCTGGCGACGGTGATTTCGAGCATTTCATTTATCTTCATACCTGTATTGATGCCGAGTACAAACAATAAATAATCCCGACTGGAGTGAGCGCGTAAGTATGTTTTTATTTTGCTGATTTGATTGATATCCTTAAAGGCTTCTACATATTCCATAGATCTTCTCCTCTTACCAATGTAACATAATTATATTATAACACAAGTTATGTAACATTGCATGCAATTAGTTCTGCACGTGATGCCTACCCAATCAGTAATGCTTGCTTTCGAACGTAAAAAATCCTTTTCCTTATTCTCTGCTCAAACGAGGTAAAATATTTCCGGGAAGTTATTTAATGTGGAGATTGTGTTTGCATCATGGGGGGGAATCGGTCTGGAATGATAAAAAAAGAAACCCCAAGTTGGGGTTTCCTAATCTTTTTAGTACACGGCTTTTTGTAATTTGTGAATGACCTCAAGTGAAAGCCCGGTTCCGATGGCAACTGATTCAAGCGGGTTATCCGCAAGTTTGACAGGGACGACGATTTCATTCGTCAGCCATTCCTGTACCCCGTTGAGAAGTGCACCCCCGCCGGATAAGATGACTCCTTGATCGACGATATCGCCGCTCAATTCAGGAGGACAATCTTCCAAAGTGGCCCTTATTGCTTCCAGTATATGAAGAAGCGATTCCTGGATGGCTTCCTGGACGTCAGTGGATGATATTGTAATCGGTTTTGGTAGCCCTGTTACAAGATCGCGGCCCCTGACTTCCATGGTGATCACGGAATGTTCAACGAGTGCGTAGCCGATTTCTTTTTTTATTTCCTCGGCTGTTCTTTCCCCAATCAGCACATTATGTTTTTTCCTGACATATTGGCTGATATCTTCATCCAATTGATCTCCGCCAATTCTGATTGAATTGCAGGAAACGACGCCGCCATAAGAAATGATTGCGACTTCAGTCGTTCCGCCGCCGATATCAACGATGACATTGGCAACGGGCTCTTCGACAGGCAGGCCTGCACCTATTGCTGCCGCTACCGGTTCCTCGATAAGGTGGACCTGTTTCGCTCCGCAGCTTTTGACTGCATCCTGAATGGCCCTTCTCTCAACCGAAGTGGAACCTGATGGTGTACAGACCACTACACTAGGTTTGCGAATCGATAAACCTAGGGCCTTGCTTGCTTTTTTCATGATTTCCTTAAGCATTTGCGCGGTCACATTAAAATCCGCAATGACACCATCCTTAAGCGGACGGATTGCCACGATATTGCCGGGTGTTTTCCCGATCATGTTTTTTGCATCAACACCGACTGCCAATACTTTATTAGTCTCTATATCAATGGCCACCACAGATGGCTCATTAAATACGATTCCTTTATTTTTACTGTAAACTAGCGTATTTGCAGTTCCTAAGTCAATGCCTATTTCTGTATTTGATAACATCTAGTCACCCCTCCATAAGAGTTTGACCCCCTATATATATTATTCTACCTTTTATTGCGAGTTTGTGGGGGTGGGAAATCTAGTAAATGGTGGAAGTGCCATGCTGATTCTTTTCATGGAGCGAAAACATGATTAAATATAAAAAAGTGCACTGAAGAAGGTATCACTGCTGCGCTCCTCGCTTCAGTCGAAAACAAGCGTGGATGACAGCTTTGAACCAACTTATTTTATGTTAAGATATAGATGAAAAACCGCTTAGATAAAGAAGGTAATTTTGTGAGTGCAAATTTAATCGAGAGTAAGAGTTTTAGAATCATTTTTACTGCTTTTCTAGCATTCCTGGGTGGTTACGCGTTTAATAGCCTTGGCATATACCTGCCATGGATGCTAGGACCATTATTCGTCGTGATGATTGCGAAAGTGAAGTTAAGGAAGTACTTATATTGGTCTAAAACCTTTAGAAGTACGGGATTGGTCATTCTAGGTTTACAATTGGGCAGTTCATTCACGAAACAATCGTTAAATGAGATGATTGAATATCTGCCTGTAATGCTTTTTACGACAATCGCAATCATTTCATTTACAGTGTTGACTGGCTGGTTTATCGGAAAACGAATGAACTTATCCTTGAGCACATCCATGCTTGGCAGTTTCCCGGGAGGTCTTTCCCAGATGGTGGTCTTAAGTGAGGAAATGAAGGATAGTGATGAAACGGTTGTAGGTTTCATGCAAACACTGCGGGTCATCCTGGTAATTTCCATTGTCCCTTGGATTGTGACTCATGTAATGTCAGTTGAACCAGGTGCGGTAATGGCCGTAACGGAGCGGCCGTTTTTCTTTTTTGAATATGATGGGAAATTAGCCATCATGATGTTGTTAACCTTGATAGTGTTCATTTTCATCACAAAGAAAGCCAATTTTCCGCTGCCTTTTTTGCTAGGACCTCTCATGGCCGCAGCACTATTCAATTTAGCAGGCCCAGGTGCCCCTCAGATTCCTGACTTTTGGTTGAACCTGTCGCAATTGTTGATCGGCGCACATTTAGGCTACACACTGAAGGTAGATAATCCCCGACTTTTCAGAAAGATGTTCGGAGCCGTATTCGTCAGTAATGTCCTATTGATTGGATTTTGCTATTATCTTTCCATTCAGTTTGCCCCGACCCTATCTTTACAGGCGAATGAACTTTTTTTGAGCATGGCCCCAGGCGGCGTCGCCGAAATGGCAGTCACAGCCATGTCTGTGCATGTGGATTTATCCGTTGTCACAAGCTTTCATTTATTCAGGATCTTATTCATTTTATTTTTTCTGTCCCCCATCATAAAATGGCTGGCCGGAAGAAATCATGGAAAACAAGAACAGGGACAAAGCTGACAGGCTTTGTCCTTTTCTTGCGGAAAAACTGAAGAGTGAGAAAAAATGTCAGCGATATGCGGAATTCACGAGTAAAAGCATGAAACTCACGAGTAAAAGCACGAAACCCACGAGTAAAAGTGTGAAACTCACGAGTAAAAGCGTGAAACTCACGAGTAAAGCATGAAACTCACGAGTACAAGCATGAAATTCACGAGTAAAAGCACGAAACCCACGAGTAAAAGTGTGAAACTCACGAATAAAAGCGTGAAAACAACGAGTAAATGAGTATATTCCAGATGTTATGAGAAAATCATGTACGGAACATGCTTGAGGTTCCATTCTTGAAGGAATATTTTGTGCTGTTGATAAGCTCATGCAGGCAATAAGGTGGTGGATTTAAATGAAAATTGAAACTGAATAGTAAAATAATCCTCACTTTTTTTGACTTCATCCGATATAAGGAGGAGAAGAGACTTTAAATGAATGGGTGAGTATTATGGATATAACATCAGTTTTGGGCGTAGTTCTTGGTATAGTGGCCATCTTAGTCGGAATGGTGTTGAAAGGTGTTAGTGTAACGGCGCTGATTAATCCGGCGGCTATTTTGATCATCATTGTAGGGACGATAGCTGCTGTCGTAACGGCTTTCCCTTTGTCGGAATTAAAAAGACTGCCAAAAATATTCAAGATTTTATTCTTTGAACAAAAATTGACAAAGCCGGAAGATTTAATAAAGACCTTTTCGGAATGGGCGGTCATTGCCAGGAAGGAAGGCTTATTAGCCTTGGAAAGCATTTCGGATCAGGTGGATAATGCCTTTTTGAAAAATGGCCTGAACCTTGCAGTCGAAGGTCAGAGTGCCGATTATATTCGTGATATTTTAGCAGAGGAAATAGACGCGATGGAAGAACGTCATTTAAGTGCGGCGGCGATTTTCAGTCAAGCCGGTACATACGCACCGACGCTTGGCGTATTGGGTGCCGTAATCGGGCTGATTGCTGCATTGGGGAATATGGCTGACACAGAGGCATTGGGACATGCCATATCTGCAGCGTTCGTCGCGACCTTGATGGGGATTTACACGGGGTATGTGTTATGGCATCCATTTGCCAATAAGCTCAAACGGAAATCGCAGCAGGAAGTCAGGATCAAAGAAATGATGATTGAAGGGATTTTATCGATCATCGAAGGGGAAGCGCCGAGAACGATCGAACAGAAATTAACATCATATTTGCCTGCTGGAGATCGTAAAAAGTGGTTGGAAGGCGATGTGAGAGATAATGGCTAGGCGCAAAAAGAAACAAAGGCATGAAGAGCATATCGATGAATCATGGCTGGTTCCCTATGCCGATATCTTAACATTGCTTCTTGCGCTTTTTATCGTCTTGTTCGCTTCAAGTTCGGTTGATGCAGTAAGGTTCCAGCAGTTGTCCAATGTATTTAACCAGGTTTTTACAAGCGGAACGGGTTTTATGGATTTTCCAAGTGATTCCCCCAGCAATGAGCCGACGTCACCCGAACAAAGAACAGGTGCAGAAGATCTTGAGAAGCTAGGGAAAAACGAGCAGGAAGAACTTACGGAAGTTCAGGAGCGCGTAAATGCCTATATCGAAAAAAATGATTTAACGGATAAATTGGGAACGAACCTTACGGATGAAGGTATGTTGATTTCAATTAGGGAAAACGTGCTGTTCGAATCGGGTGTGGCCGAGGTGAGGAGTGAAAACCGTAAAATGGCTAAAGAAATCTCGGGGTTACTGGTCATGGACTTACCCAGAAACATCATCGTAAGCGGACATACCGATAATATTCCTATCAAAAATTCCAAGTATGAATCCAACTGGGACCTGAGTGTGATGCGATCTGTGAATTTTATGAAACTTCTCCTCGAAAATAAGGATTTGGATCCCGAAATGTTCAGTGCTAAAGGACATGGGGAATTCAAGCCGGTTGCTTCCAATGAAACGAAAAAAGGAAGGGCGAAAAACCGGAGAGTTGAAATCCTAATTGTTCCACGGACAGTGATAAATGAGTGAAAACCTGTCAGGAATGGATGGGTTTTTCTTTTTGAAGGAGAATATATGGAAAGAGAATACACAAATGTGATGGAAGAAATCGTTGTGACATGGGTGCAGGTTTTAATGTCAGGTATAGAATACCAAACATTTTGTTCGTGCAGGAAATGTAAAAATGACATCATCACATTATCATTGAATAACCTGCCTAATTACTATGTAACCACGGAAGTAGGTCGGATTAGGATATTTGGGAATTTGAATACAGAAGAAAACAGGAAATGGATCAATAAAAGAATCATCAATGCGATACACGTTGTTGGCCAGTATCCTAAACATTGATTCGCGGTATTTTATTCATGGACAAAGGGTCAACTATTAATTATGTGTTTTATTTATAGTGTAAGAGGGAACATAAATAAAGTGCAAAGTAGGTTCATTCGATCAAAAATTGAGGAGATGAATGATTATGGGTAAAAAAATCGCATGTGTAGTAACGAATATGTTTGAGGACTCGGAGTATAGTGAACCGGCAAAAGCATTTGAAGAAGCTGGCCATAAGGTAACGACGATTGAAATGGTGAAAGGGAAAACGGTTAAAGGGAAACAAGGGGAGGTGGAAGTCGAAATTGATGAAAGCATTGACTCGGTGAAACCGGAAAGTTTCGATGCGTTATTCATCCCCGGTGGGTTCTCGCCTGATCAACTGCGTGCTGACGAACGCTTCGTATCTTTCGCAAAATCGTTCATGGATGATAAAAAGCCTGTATTTGCGATCTGTCATGGACCGCAGTTGCTGATTACGGCCAAAACACTTGAAGGACGCCACGCAACAGGGTATACATCCATTAAAGTCGATATGGAGTATGCAGGTGCCACATATTTGGACAAAGAGGTTGTGGTTTGCGGCAACCAGCTTGTAACCAGCAGGACTCCTGAAGATCTAGCGGCATTTAACCGGGAATCGCTCAATCTATTGAAATAATGAAAATTCCCGGCGGCTGCCGGGATTTTTCATTTTAAAGGATTCATATACTTCAATCTTTGCAGTAAAATAAAAGGAGAGACGAATAAAAAAGGAAGTGTCACGATTGATCGTATTAAAATCTGCACGTGAAATTCAAGCGATGCATGAATCGGGTAAAATTTTGGCAGCTTGTCATAGGGAGATTGCAAAGTTGATTGTTCCTGGTGTGACAACATGGGAAATAGAAGAATTTGTTGAAGGATTCTTAAAAAAACATGGTGCGAAGCCGGAACAAAAGGGTTACAAAGGGTATGAGTATGCGACATGTGCCAGCATAAATGAAGAAATCTGTCATGGTTTCCCTCGTAAGACCCCTTTGAAAAACGGAGATATCGTAACGATTGATATGGTCGTCAATTATAATGGGGCCCTTGCTGACTCTGCTTGGACGTATACGGTCGGTAAGGTTTCAAAGGAAACCGAACATTTAGTGAATGTGACGAAGGAATCTTTATATAAGGCAATTGAAGTATGTGTGGAAGGCAATCGGATTGGAGATATAGGTCATGCCATACAAACATATGTCGAAGCGGAAGGCTTCTCTGTCGTTCGTGATTTCATCGGACACGGGATAGGGAATGTCATTCATGAAGAGCCTCAGGTTCCGCATTATGGACTGCCGAATAAAGGTCCGCGTCTTAAGGAAGGAATGGTATTCACCATCGAGCCAATGGTAAACGTAGGTACATATAAAGCAAGCCGGAATCCGAATGGATGGACGGCATCCACAGCAGATGGGAAATACTCGGCTCAATATGAGCATACGATTGCCATAACGAAAAACGGTCCGTTGATTCTAACCGAACAATGAACATTAAAAAACAGCATCGTTTATGATGCTGTTTTTCATTTTAATCAATGGGGCGTTCCAATGAATACAAATCCTCTTCGATATTTCCTAATCTGTCCTCCATGACTTTTTTAGCATCTTTGATCCCTTCATTGTAAATAAAGGGAGCGATATTTTCGAAAATGAACTGCAAGTGATTTTCTGCAGCAATTTCACCGATTTCCTTCCCATGTTCCTGATAAACATATTCTTGGATACTTTCGATCATTTTACGGCGTTTTTCTATGGGGAATTGAATGAACATTGTCCCACTCCTTCATATTTGTTCTAAAAACCATGTAATGAATTGATCCGAATCCAAAGGGAAGACAGGTACTGAAGCATGATTCCTGGTTCGCTCAAGACATTCGGGCCAAGCCACCGCTGCCTTGACATTGGTAAGCCGTTCCAATAACGGGAGGTCACTTTCTTCCTTGATTAAAATGACCTTGGGAAAATCCTCTTGCTTATACCCTTCAATTAAAATCACATCAGGGAGAAATAGACAAAGTAATTGAATCAGCTCAGTGATAGGGGCGCTCCCCCTGAATTTGCCGAGCAGCTCGATTGTTCCATCTCCTTCAACAAGTGAAGCGGCCGCCCCGGCAAGAAAGTGTTTATTGGAATCCTTCGTGCCTGTAACATCTGGTTTTCCGCCATGTCCATGATGTTTTAAAACGGCTGTCTCTAATTTTACTTCGCGCAGCTTTTTGATTAAATTCGTTATGAAGGTCGTTTTTCCTCTATTTTGGTAGCCAACCACCTGAAAAATAAAGGGCTTCACCAAGGCCATTTGGAACCTTCCTGATCATCGAGGAGCAGGATGTCCACGAAGTCTCCCGTTTGGAAACCACGTGTCCCCCCAGGTAAAACGGTCAGTGAATTGGCACCTGCCAAGCTTGTTGTAATATTCGATTTATCCACACCGCTTGGAATTACCTTCAACTGGCCGGATTCATAAAATAATCGGGTGCGAAGCAGACGTGAGAATGGATTGGGTTTTAAGAAGTCCTCTGCCAATTGGGCCGTCTCTTTTCTTAAATGCGGATATTCCGAGAACAGCATGGTGCGGATGATCGGTCTTGCAAATAGTTCAAAGCCGACATAACTGGCGGATGGATTGCCGGATAAACCGAATAAAAATTTGTCATTATATACCGCTACGGTCGTCACGCTGCCGGGGCGCATGGCCACTTTGTTGAATAATACATCGGCGCCAATCTTTTGATAAATATCCGGGAGAAGGTCAAAATCACCGACAGAAACTCCTCCTGTTGTAATGAGCAAATCCACTTCCTCCAACGCAGTTGAAATGGCCTCGTAGCTTAATTCGAATTCGTCCTTAAGCTTTCCATAAAAACGGACTTCCCCCCCGGCCCTCCGAATTTGGGCGGAGATGGCATGTGAGTTGCTGTTGCGGATTTTCCCAGGCTGCAACGGTTCATGAACATCAAGCAGTTCCGATCCCGTAGCGAATAATCCGACGACAGGCTTCCTGGCAACTGGCACTTCGGCATAACCGAATGTTGCCAGCAAGCCGATGATCCCTGGATTGATCGCTGTTCCTTTTTTTACAAGAACATCGCCTTTCTTTGCATCCTCGCCTTGAAAAGAAACGTTTTCGCCTTCCTTAAGTGAGCGTTTAAATGATATGTACTTCTTTCCGTCCTTTTCGAATTCCTTCGTAAGTTCAAGCATGATTACGGCATCACACTCAGCTGGCATTTGGGCTCCAGTCATGATTCTTGCCACTTGATTTTTTTGAACGGGAATAGTCGATACCATACCCGCAGCCAACTCTTCCACCACTTCGAACTCGAGGGGGTTATTTATGGAACCTTCAGAAGTATCCTTGGACCTGAGGGCGAATCCATCATATGGGGAGCGGTTAAAATGCGGAACATCATTTGTAGCTACAATATCCTGAGCCAAAAAGCGGTCTTGGCTTTCCTCGATGGGAATCAGTTCCACATGTCCTGTTAATTTATGCTTCATCACTTTTTCCACTGCTTCTGCGATGCTGATGGGCGTTCTTCTTTCTACCATGCCTACAACTCCTGTCCGTTTTCAATTTCTATATCAAATGTAGCAGAATTTTTTTGAAAATGAAAAAAATCCTCACCGGTATGGGAGGATTTGAATGTTACTTATTACGCAGTCTTCCAAGTTCTTCAGCGATCGCTTCCATTTCACGGACGCTGAAATTCGTTTTTTTCATCACCATTGTATAAATATCGTGCAGTTCTTCGTACATTTCAATATCAAAATGAGTTGATTTGATTGCACCGAAGTTCATTACTTTTAATTTATCCTTGATTGCCTCGATCATAAACTCGACACTTTCGGCTGTGTTTTGTCTTAAATCCATTTCCTTCATCCTTTCATACGTTCCTAAATTATTTTCATCTTTGCATGATTACCGCTGGAAGTCAATGAGTATTCGGGTGGGATATGAAGCTTGACCCCCGATAATCTTGGTGATCTTTGCGTTTTAAAGTGAGAGAGTTTGGGAAAAGATAGGAAAAAACTTTTTTAAACATTGTATAATGGAGAGAGCTACCATTATCCATCAACTAATATATGACGAGGAGGAGAATATATGAGCAACATTCGAGAAGAATATAAGTGTGCCAAGAAAAGTAAGTTTATGCAAGCGGTCTTTATTGGGGCGTTAGCTGGGGCGGCAATAAGCCTTTTTGACAAGCAAACGCGTTATTCTGTATTGGAAAACAGCAAAAGCTGCATGAGTAATATGAAGKAATTCGTGAAGAATCCCAATGGGGTGCTTACACAAGTACGTGAAACATCATTCAAGGTCCGTTCCACTGTTGAAAAAATTTCCGAAGATGTATCCTTCATTTCCCAAAAGGTTGAGGAAATGAAAGATATTCCATCACAAGTTGCCCAAGTGGTGATGGAGACGAAGGAAGTTTTTACAGCAGAGGAAGAAGAGCCGTCTTCTAGAAACCACGAACGAATTTCCTTAAATTAGAAAATGGGGTGGGGGTATGGCCAATAAAAAAGAATGGCTGAAAGGCTCATTCTTCAAGACTTTGGTAAAACGGTTACAGGTCGATGATGTGTCGGGGCTTGCCGCACAGCTGTCTTATTTCTTCTTACTTTCCCTGTTTCCGTTGCTTATTTTTTTATTCACTTTATTGGCCTATCTGCCATTTTCACAAGAAGATATATTAAATACCGTCCGTACATATGCACCAGACGATTCGATGAAAATTATTGAAGCTAACCTATCGGAAGTGTTGGAAGCGAATGGGACTTTATTGTCGTTTGGTGTTATAGGAACGATATGGTCGGCATCGAATGGGATGAATGCAATCATTAAAGCATTTAACCATGCATATGGTGTAAAAGAAAGTCGAACTTTCTTTATTTCCCGGGGAATGTCGATTCTTCTCACTTTAGCGATGATTTTTGTTTTTATTGTCGTTTTATTGCTGCCGGTATTCGGAAAACAGATTGGAGTGTTCCTATTTGCCGAAATTGGACAATCCGATGAGTTTCTTACGATTTGGAACCAACTTCGCTGGGTGGTCAGTACGCTTGTATTTTTAATTGTGTTCACCATCCTTTATTGGATTGCGCCCAACATTCAGCTAAAGTGCATAACCGTACTGCCTGGTGCAATCTTTGCAACGGCAGGATGGAGCCTGGCTTCTTTTTTGTTTTCATTTTATGTGGAGAACTTCGCTAATTATTCCGCAACATATGGAAGTCTTGGAGGGATAATCGTATTAATGGTCTGGTTTTATTTATCGGGCCTTATCATCATACTGGGCGGGGAAATAAATGCGCTCATTAGTGAAAGGAAAAAGCCAGAATGTGCATGAGCTTCCTGGAGTTTCCGTAATAGCGGATTATCATGCTGCGGATACTATTCAAGAAATGACAACTTTTAAAGAGGAGGAGTTCTTTCATGAGTAAAAAGGATGGCGGCACAAAACAAAAAGGAAAAAATAAAGGTTCGAACCATAAAACATCAGGTTCTGCAAACGGTAAGAACGGATATCATTAAATGAACATAAAAAAGGGAGCCTTGGATGGCTCCTTTTTCATGGTTTAGTTTCTTAAAAGTCTTAAGCTGTTCAGTATAACGAGGATTGTGCTTCCTTCATGGCCAATGACGCCATATGGGAGGTCCAGGAATTGAAGGAAATTGGATGCTATCAGGATCATGATGACCGAAATGGAAAAGATGACGTTTTGTTTGATGATCCGATTCATCTTCTTGGATAATTTGACTGCTTCCGCGATGCGCGGCAGGTCATTCTTCATCAGAACGACATCCGCTGTTTCCAAGGCAACATCCGTTCCTTCACCCATTGCAATTCCAACAGATGCTGTTGCCAGAGCAGGTGCATCATTGATTCCATCCCCAACCATCGCTACAGTGCCAAAATGTTCTTTAAGCTTTTTCACTTCAGTCACTTTCGTTTCTGGCAGGCATTCGGCAATATATGCATCAATATGGCTCTCCGAGGCAATCGCTTTAGCCGTTTTTTCACCATCGCCTGTCAGCATGACGGTATGGATGCCCTCATTCCTCAAAGCATCGATGGCTGTCACGGTTTCATCACGCACGACATCTTTCAAAGTGAGTATACCGGCAATTCCGTGATCATCTTTAGCATACACAATTGTCTTACCTTGTTCAGCCAATGTCTGCGAAATGCCATTTTGGAATCGTTCTGCTTCACTGCGACCGACGAAATCAGCTTTTCCGACTTGCCAAAGCACGCCATTGATGTATGCTTGAACCCCATTACCGGAGATATCTTCCATGTTAACCGGTTTAATGATATCTCTTTGCAATTTTGTTTTGGCATAACGAACGATCGAAGTTGCCAAAGGGTGGTTCGAATAATTTTCAACAGATGCAATGTGAAATAAGAAATCTTCTTCGTTTAAACCTTCGCGGATAATGACATCCGTTACCTCTGGTTTTCCTTTTGTCAATGTACCGGTTTTATCCAAAGCAATTGCCTGCAGGTTACCTAGATTCTCAAGATGGATGCCGCCTTTAAACAAAATGCCATGACGAGCACCATTTGAAATGGCTGAAAGTGTAGCAGGCATAATAGAGGCCACAAGGGCGCAAGGAGAAGCGACAACGAGCAGGATCATCGCTCTGTAGAATGTTTCGGTCCAGCTCCACTCCAATAGGAAATGGGGTACGAACATCATCAAACCGACGACCGTCAATACCACTTTTACATAAGTTCCTTCAAACCGTTCAATGAACAGCTGGGAAGGCGACTTTTCACTTTGTGCGGATTGAACGAGAGTGATTATTTTTTGAAATAAAGTTTCACTTGCCGGTTTTGTGATTTCCACGGTAATCGTACCACGGAGATTAACCGTTCCAGCGAAAACTTCATCATCCAATGATTTACTGACTGGTATGGATTCGCCTGTAATGGCGGCTTCATCGATATTGGTACGTCCGTCCGTGATTTTTCCATCTGAAGGAACTCTTTCTCCTGGTTTCACTAAAATCAGATCCCCGACATGCAGTTGGGAAACGGACACGGTTTCTTCATATCCGTTAGTTACGCGCAGTGCTTCTTCAGGCTGCAAGTCCATAAGTGCCGAAATTTCTTTATGGCTCTTATTCATCGTGTATGTCTCAAGGGCGCCGCTTAAAGCGAAGATGAAAATCAATATGGCACCTTCCGTCCAATATCCGATGACAGCAGAACCGATGGCCGCAAAAATCATCAGCATCTCAACATTCAACTCCCGGTCGGCAATCGTATCTTCTATGCCTTCTTTTGCCTTGGCATATCCGCCAATCAAGAAAGAGGCTAAGTAAATGACGATGGAAGCGGACTCCATTCCGTTCTTTGAAAGGGCCCAGCCCAAAACTATTAATAAACCGCTGAATAATGCAGCAATAAGTTCTAAATGAGGTTTTGCTTTTTCCAACCAAGTGTTTTTGCATGTAGCCGGTTGGGTTAAATGTTTAGTATCTGTAGTCATAAGATTCCCTCCCACATTCTTCTCTATTTTGTGTAAATGATATAGATTATCATTTACTTTATATCTAATTGAGAAAGATAATCAACGTCATTTCTCTGGATAAAATATGAAAGCTGCCACCGTAATTGCGATGACAGCAATGTTTTCAAAGGTTTATTAAGGTGATGTCCCTTTTGTTAATATTATATTACCACATATCCTATTCAGAAATAAAGAAGAATGATTCTAATCTAGTAAAAAATATAAAGTATCGAATCTCCAATATACAGGCACTTTTGATAAATCCGTTCAAATTGAATAATAAAAGAAGTAGTCCAGATAATAAACTATATTACATTACTGAAGCAGGCATTTTCTCCTTAAACATGGCCAATGAAATGAAGACAAGGATAAGCATGATGCTGATCATGTAGAAAAAATTCCCGCCTTTGATATGTTCAATGACCAGACCGCCAAAAAATGGACCGCCGATGCTGCCGAGACTAAAGAAAATACTGCATAATAAATTTCCTGCAGGTAATAGGTTTCGAGGCAAAAGATCTGCCATATAACTGATTCCCAGCGAGAAAGTCGAACCAACCATCATTCCGCCAAACATAAAGCAGATGAATAGACCAAGCACTGAATCGGAATAAATCCCTGCAAGCGTGAATATCGCAAACCCTGAAAAAAGGATCGTCAGCAAGGTCTTTCGCCGGCCAAAACGGTCACTGATCATCCCTAAGGGAATCTGGGTAAGCAGGGTCCCTGCGGAAAATGCCGGAATGATGATGGAAACTGCCGTTAAATCGATTCCGGAGCGCAGGGCGAATACAGGGAAATTGCTATTCAATGATGCCTCAAGCACGCCAAATGTGAACGGAAGTAAAAATGCGACCCAAGCTATGCGGCTTACTTTCGTAAACCTTTGGAGTGTGCCCAGGAATGATGTGCTTTCAGAATCATCCTGTTCAGGAAGTTCATTTCTAATAAGGAAAACAGCAGACCAGGCGAGAAGGCTAAGTATGGATGTGATGATGAAAGGCAAAGACTGATTAATCTCGAGAAGCTTCGTCATCAGCGGGCCTACCATGAAGCCAAGACTGAAGAAAAGTCCATAAATGGCAAGATTCCTTCCGCGCTTCTTTATTGGTGAAATGGCAGTAATCCATGTCTGGGTAGCAAAGTGAAGTGTATGATCCCCGATACCAATGAAGAAACGAAGGACAAACCAAAACCAGAATGATTTCCAAACTGGAAATAAGGCAAGCGATAGAATGACCGTTATCCCGCCAAATATGATCAATGGCTTATATCCGTATTTGCGGAGCGGTGCTTCCATAAAAGGGGAAATCAACAGAATTCCAATATAAAGCGAGGCTGCATGAAACCCGTTCAGTGATGAGCTAATTCCGTCATTTTCAAAAATGATGGCAATGATCGGCAGAAGCATCCCTTGAGAAAACCCCGATATGCCGACAATTAAGATTAAAACGCTAAAAAGCAATTTGTTATTCATAAAATCATGTCTCCTAAGAAATGTATACCTTCTTGATGTTACATCTTAGGAAGAGGATTAAGCAATAGAAATTTGGGTAAATATTGACAAGAAGAGAGAAGATGATAAAATTTTCCTTTGTCATCGCCCGAAGATTTTGTATGATAGTTTTTGTTACATAAAAAGAACTATAGATTGTGAGGAGAAGTATCGTGAATAAAATATTTTTGGGACTTGTCCTGCTGGGCGTCCCTATATCAGTCATCGGGTCATTATTGCATTGGCCGAGTGTGATCATGTTCATCGTATATTGCTTAACAATCGTCGCGCTTGCAGGCTTCATGGGCCGGGCGACTGAAAGCTTAGCGATCGTCATGGGACCAAGGATTGGCGGTCTTTTGAATGCAACCTTTGGGAATGCGGTGGAATTGATCATATCCATCTTTTCATTAAAGGCGGGGCTTGTTGGGGTCGTGTTGGCTTCTTTGACTGGTTCGGTATTAGGGAACTTATTGTTGGTGGCCGGTCTTTCATTCTTTGTCGGAGGGACTAAATACAAACGGCAGAAGTTTAATGTATTCGATGCGAGGCATAATGCCGGTCTATTGATTTTTGCGGTTATTGTAGCCTTTGTCATACCGGAAGTATTCACACAAGACATGAGTGAATCAAGCACGATGTCGTTAAGTGTAGGAATTTCCATTATATTGATCTTATTATACCTTGCTGCATTATTCTTTAAGTTGGTTACTCACCGCGGGGTATATCAGCATACGGAGAAACCCGAGGAACATGAAAAGGAGGTACCGGAGTGGAGCAGGAAAAAGGCAATTATAATACTTGCTGCCGCTACATTGGCCGTTGCGTACGTATCGGAAAAACTCGTCCATACGTTCAGCGAAGTGGGGGAAACCTTCGGATGGTCGGAGTTATTCATCGGTGTCATTATCGTTGCAATCGTAGGTAACGCGGCAGAGCATGCGTCCGCCGTCATGATGGCCTATAAAAACAAAATGGATGTCGCAGTG
The DNA here is from genome assembly GCF_056401795.1 of Peribacillus sp. P4_D6. Lineage (NCBI taxonomy): Bacteria > Bacillati > Bacillota > Bacilli > Caryophanales > Bacillaceae > Peribacillus > Peribacillus sp. P4_D6. The sequence goes on along the minus strand of NZ_JBFUIQ010000007.1, from coordinate 40,169 downwards.
GAGATAGCCGTCGGTTCCACGCTTCAAGTAGCGATGTTCGTAGCTCCTGTACTCGTACTTATTTCGTTAATGTATCCAACGCATATGCCGCTCGTCTTCACACTGCCAGAACTGATTTCCATGGTTACAGCAGTCTTCTTGATGATCATGATTTCCAATGACGGGGAAACGAACTGGTTTGAAGGCCTTACCTTATTGGCCGCTTACTTCATTATGGGAATTGGATTTTATTTATTATAAGAATGCAGGCCTTCCGATGTGGAAGGTCTTTCTTTTAATAAAATAAAAATGACTCTGCTCAGGTTAGATTTAGCAGAGTCATTTCTATATTAGTAAATTACCATTCATAAGTTATTCCAAAATTTTTCATCATGCTTTTGTAAAAGTTGAGAAAATATTCTAGAGTGTCACACCATCCTTTTACATCAGATTTAAGTATTGGCGAATTCGTTTTCTGTCATCCTTTAAAAGGGTGTCATGGATTGTTCGATAAGCATACCTCCTGAAGGTTTAATAGGTATGAACGATTTCGCCTCCTTTTTATAATGTAAATTAAGTATAACCGATTTGAAAAGAAAAGTAAATATTCTGAACTTTACAAATTCATTACAAAGTTGAAATCTGAATGAAATGTATAGAATGTTGGCTAAAAACAAAATCTATAAACAAATGATTGAACCCCTCAAAAGGAGTGCGACAGCATGAGAAGAACTATTCTTATTACGATGATTGCCCTAATTGCCTTCATACAGGCGAATGTAAGTTTTGCAGCAGATATACCAGAAGTCAAAGCAAATCCGAATAAGGTGAATATTCCTCCTTCCGTATTGAATATTGCAAAGGAGAATACGTATCCGAACCCGACCCAGGATCTTCCGATGCTGCAGCCAAGTAATCTTGCCGAACAATTGATCGAATCGTCGGATATCAAGATTGAAAATCCAGAACTCATCCAAATGTTGAATGAATCCGCAATTGCAAAGGCCCCGCTTGCCTTTGGATACAGGGCGACCATTTACCTTGGTCATTGGGCCTTGAATTATGAGTCTTCGGAAACGGCACCAAACTGGGAATACCAAAAAATCAATACGAATTACTATGATAATCGCGGCGGTGAAGTTCCATATAAGATCCGTTATGTCCAGGAAAGTCAGAAGGCAGTGAGTGGCGGTCTGACGGCGAAAATTCCTAAGGCTGAGGATGTTCAAAAGATGATGCTGTTAAAAGCCACCGAGAAAACGAATTTGCCTTTGGCTTTTGAAACGATCATTGGAGCTGGTACGAAAAAAGATCAAGTATACAATGTTGCGTCAAATAGGATTGGTTACTTATCCAGTTTTGCTTCCGCCGTAAATGAAAAAGGCAAGGTCACATATGGGGAAGTGTATTTGAACCTAAAAGGAAATAAAAGAACCATTACGATAAAGAACATCACTTCCCAAGGCATCGGTGCATGGATACCGGTTCAGGACCATGTTTCCTTCAGTTTTACAGTCTCACAGCAACCCAGGTAAATTGAAAAACTCGCCGGATTGGCGAGTTTTTCTTCATATGGTTGACTTTCTGATCCTGAAGTCCTCTTTCGGGTAGTATGCATTTTTGACGAGTACATTCGGGCCTAGACATTTGACTGCCGGGCAGTGGCAATTCAATTCATTGGCCAGTTTCGAATTCATCCATGTTTCATAGGATTCGGTCAAGGGCTGATCTTTGATATTCCCTAATGTAGGCGCGTCCCCAAAATCGGTCACGATCACTTCCCCGGTGAAAATATTGATGTTCAACCGTGATCGTCCATCAGGATCATTTCGCACAGTCACTTTATGTGAACCATAAAGGCGTTGAAGCAGCTTAATATCCTCTATACTGTTATTGCAAGGATAAAATGGCAGGGTACCGAAAAGCATCCAAACATTTTCATCTCGGATATCAAGCAAATGATGAATCGCTTCACGCATTTTGTCCAGTGATAAAGTTTCAAGTGCCGAAGCGAAATCGCTTGGATACATCGGATGAATTTCATGCCTTTGACATCCCATTTCATCGACGATCTGCCTGTGTATATGCTCAAGATGAGGCAATGTACGTTTATTAAGCATCGTTTCCGCAGATACCAGTACACCAGCCTTTGTCAGCGCACGGGAATTTTCGATCATTTTATCAAATAATTTCTTTCGCTGTTCCCGGGATGGTTTTCGGTCCATCATGGCAAAGCCGATATCAATGAATTCATCGATCGTTCCCCAATTATGGGAAATGTGGAGAACATCCAAATAAGGAATGATTTCCTCATACCGTTCCAAGTCAAGGGTCAAATTGGAATTGATTTGTGTCCGGACCCCGCGACTACGGGCATATTTCAATAGAGGCAAAACATAATTCTTCACTTGTTTTCTTGAAAGCATCGGTTCCCCGCCAGTAATGCTGAGCGAGCGAAGCAAAGGGATCTCATCAAGGCGCTGGATCAGTAATTCCAGAGGCAGTGCATCCGGGTCCTTGGTCTGGAGTGTGTAACCGACGGCACAATGCTCACAACGCATATTGCAAAGGGTGGTGGTGGTGAACTCCACATTGGTAAGGCTGAGTTTTCCATATTGTTCAACGTCCATATATGCTTCCCAAGGATCATACTTGGGTGTAATTGGTGTTAAAAGATCTTGCTTGATTATTGACATATTTAAAACTCCTTACGTAATAATGCACTAACCCATTATGAACAATGGGGACAAAAATTGTCAAATGGCGGAGAGCTGCATTTATAGCTTGCCATTGCACTTTCAAGCAGATTTCGTTACGATGAAAGAAGAACGGAAGGAGAGTGCCTCATGGGAAAATCCATTACAGGTAAAAACGAACAATTAACATACTTAAAAGAACGCCTCACGATGTTCATGGAAGTTCTTGATCATATCGAACCGGAAAATACGGAGTTGGAAGATATAGACCGTTTAATCGGCATGATAGATGATTTGGAAGGCAAAGTGGAACAATTCAAAACCCGCGAAGACTAATATCTGTTTCGATAGTATGATTTTTTCAATGTTAATATTCATGAAGGGATGACGAGAAACTTCGTCGTCCTTTTTTGATGGAAATGTTTGGTGATGAAATTTAACATATGGGCTATTTCTGGCGCTTTACTCATTTCTCTCTAAATTGCTGTTCATTAAGAAAAATAATTACTTGTTTTCGAAAGATTATGTTAGATGTATAATAAAACGGGTGTGAATCATTCACTATTTATAGAGAAGCAGGGAAATGATTAAATCTAATCTAGGGGAAATAAGAGGGGGAAGAGAAATTTGGATATTCAAAAATTCCAAGAAAGTATGTACAGTCTTATCGTTGAAACTTCAACGAATCTTCCAAAGGATGTTCGTCGTGCGGTCAAAAGTGCAAAACAACGTGAAAATGCAGGTACTCGTTCTGCATTGAGCCTGACCACCATCACGAATAATATTACAATGGCTGACGACAATGTATCACCGATTTGCCAGGATACGGGTCTGCCGACTTTCAAAATAAAAACTCCAGTTGGCGTGAACCAACTTGAAATAAAAAAAGCAATTCGAAATGCAATCATTTTAGCGACAAAAGGCGGAAAACTTCGTCCAAACGCAGTTGATTCTTTATCGGGTGAAAATAGCGGGGATAACCTTGGGGAAGGTCTTCCTGTCATTAAATTCGATCAATGGGAAAAAGACTATATTGATGTTCGTCTCATCTTAAAAGGCGGCGGCTGTGAAAATAAAAACATCCAATACAGTCTGCCTATGGAACTTGAAGGATTGGGAAAAGCGGGCCGTGATTTGGACGGAATCCGTAAATGTATCCTTCACTCTGTCTACCAAGCACAAGGACAAGGCTGCAGTGCCGGCTTCATCGGCGTGGGTATCGGAGGGGACCGTTCATCCGGATATGATCTGGCTAAGGCTCAACTTTTCCGCAGTAATGAAGATGTGAATCCGAATGAAGATCTTCGTCAACTTGAAGATTACATCATGAAGACTGCTAATGAATTGGGCATCGGCACGATGGGCTTTGGCGGCGAAACTACACTGCTTGGATGTAAAATCGGTGTCATGCACCGTATTCCGGCAAGCTTTTTCGTATCCGTTGCTTACAACTGCTGGGCGTTCCGCCGTTTAGGAGTGAAAGTCAATCCTGAAACAGGCGAAATCAATGAGTGGTTGTATCAAGAAGGCGAGAAAATCGACTTTGCTCTGGAAGCAGAAAAAGCAGCGAAGGATGAAGTGGCAGCCGCTGCAGAATCGGACGTTGAAGCTTCCCGTGAAATCACCCTGCAAGCACCAATCACGGAAGAACAAATCCGTGAATTAAAAGTGGGTGACGTAGTTCATATTAATGGCAGAATGTATACAGGCCGTGACGCCATCCACAAGCACTTATCTGAAAATCCTGCACCAATCGACCTGGATGGACAAATCATCTATCACTGTGGACCAGTTATGCTGAAGGATGAAGAGGGCAAATGGCATGTGAARGCCGCCGGACCTACAACAAGTATTCGTGAAGAACCATACCAAGGCGATATCATGAAGCGATTCGGCATCCGTGCAGTTATCGGTAAAGGCGGAATGGGACCAAAAACACTAGAAGCATTAAGTGAACACGGCGGCGTTTATCTAAATGCAATCGGCGGGGCTGCTCAATATTATGCAGACTGCATCAAATCCGTCGAGGGTGTGAACTTCACTGAATTTGGTATTCCAGAAGCAATGTGGCATCTGAATGTTGAAGGATTCACTGCAGTAGTTACCATGGATTCACATGGAAACAGCCTGCATAAAGACGTTCAGCAATCTTCATTGGAAAAATTGGCACAATTCAAAGAACCGGTATTTAAATAAATGTTTGGCAAAAGACGCTCACCAAAAGGTTGAGCGTCTTTTGCATATCTTACTCTTTGATTTCCGGCAGTGGATCGATCCTTGATGAATCCTCCAAATTCAATCCGCTTTTCACAAAATGAACAAACACTCCACCACTTAAACCAAGACAACCAACAAAGCCAAGAGTGATAACCCATTCCAGCATTACATTCCCCCCTTGGTACATGTATATGAAAAAAAAGGCGAAAATTACCTCAGAAAAGTACAATCTTTTGGAATGGTTGCACATACATTAGAAGAGAAAGGAGGGATTTTCATGCAGAATAACTACATCTTATTCTTTTTCGCCATGATAACTGGTTTTGCTTTCATCCAACTTCCTGTGGCAAACACGATTTTCTCCGGTCTTGAAACATTCCTTGACGTAGTCGGAATTGTAATCGTTCTCATTTTCGCTATCGCCATTATTTGGAAGGCGGCACAAGCGTTATTTAAAGGATAAACAGAACATGGAGGCCTATCCTTTTCGGAGGAAGGGCCTTTTTTTTGTTTTGCGGAAGGAATTCGACCTTCACAATATCATGCATATAAATCTCCATGTTCCAAACAATAAGAAAAAAGACATGGGGGATGTTCCAATGAAAAAAATGGTGATTTTATCCGCTTTTATATGCTTGATATGCTCTTTGGCCAGTCCAGCTTTTGCAGAATCCTATAATTGGGGGTTCAATAAAGGGAAAAATGGTACACCTGCCGATGCCGGAAAAAAATTCAATGAAATGCTGCCTGAATATGAAGCGATTTATAAGGGGGATACAAAGAAAAAAGTCGTTTATTTAACCTTTGATAACGGTTATGAAAATGGCTATACGGCCCAGATTTTAGATGTTCTGAAGAAACATGGTGCTCCTGGAGCTTTTTTTGTCACGGGTCATTACTTAAAAACGGCACCTGAGCTTGTTGTCCGTATGGCCAATGAGGGGCATATCGTAGGAAACCATTCATGGAACCATCCGGATATGACCAGCGTGACGGACGATGTGATCCGCACCGAACTTGAGCGGGTAAAAGAAGCAACGGAAAAATTAACGGGGCAAAAGGGAATGAACTATTTAAGGCCGCCTCGTGGCGTATTTAATGAGAGAACAATGAGGGTCGCAAAAAAAGAAGGGTATTACCACATCTTCTGGTCACTGGCATATAGGGACTGGATTGTAGATCAACAAAAGGGTGCTGCTTTTGCACATGATGAAGTGCTTAAGCAGATTCATCCCGGCGCGATTTTATTATTGCATACCGTATCGAAGGATAATGCGGAAGCATTGGACTCGATTCTGACGGATCTTGAAAAACAGGGGTACACTTTTGGTAGCCTTGATGAATTAATGATTGAGAAACAGTTGCCGAACCGAATGCTTTATTAAAATGAGAAGCGGGTCCTGTCGTGATATTTCAGGTCCCGCTTTTATCCATTCTTCTCAATTTCAAGTAATATTTCAGGAAACATGCTATAATACGTGGAAAACTGCTAAAGGATGGATCGCTTGTGTGGACAGAAAAATTACAGGTTCAAGGACCCTATAATTTCGATCTTGTTCTCGAACGATTATCGTTAGACCCACTTCAGGTAGTTGATTTTACTAACAGGACGGTAAAAGTTCCGCTATATATAGAAAAAGAACCGATCGTTTTGCAGGTTCAGGCAATAGGAAATATCGATGAACCATCTTTTATCATCAAAGGTCAATCAGAGGTGTACAAGTCAAAAGCAATCGAACGGTTAAAAAAGGTTTTTCATTGGCATGAGCCATTGGAAGGCGTTTCCCGGCACTTCCGGGAATCCGATTTGCGGGAAATCTTCGAAGAGCACCGCGGTACTGCCATCGTCTTGGACTTCGATTACTACAGTTGCCTCGTGAAATGCATCATACATCAGCAATTGAACTTATCTTTTGCCCATACGCTCACGGAACGATTCGTTAAAACCTTCGGCTTCCAGATGGAAGGCGCCTGGTTTTATCCGACACCGGAAACAACCGCCCAACTACAAATCGAGCAATTAAGAGCCATTCAATTCAGTGGCCGGAAAGCGGAATACGTCATCGGACTTTCCGAGCAGATCATTCAGGGCCATCTCAACCTTGATATAATGGAAAAGCTATCCGATCAAGAGGTTATGGATACACTAATAAAAATACGCGGTATCGGTAGATGGACGGCTGAAAACTTCCTGCTTTTTGGAATTGGCCGGCCGAACCTATTTCCTAAAGCCGACATTGGCATTCAAAATGCCTTGAAAATATTATATGGCTTACCGCAAAAGCCAACCCAAGAAGAAATGGAGTCCTATAGTGTGAAATGGGCTCCATATCTAAGCTACGCTTCCCTCTATTTGTGGAGAAGCATTGAAAAACGGAGTGAAAAGAAATGACAAACATTCAAGATACAAAACTAGAAGTGAATCAAACCCTTCCCCTTACGATTAAACGGCTGGGAATTAACGGAGAGGGAGTCGGTTATTTCAAAAAGAAAGTCGTCTTCGTCCCAGGAGCATTACCTGGTGAGGAAATTGTAGCTTTGGTTACAAAGGTTCAGCCAAACTTCACCGAGGCGAAAATAAAAACCATCCGTAAAGAATCACCGCATCGCATTGCTGCGCCATGTCCAGTTTACGCTGAATGCGGTGGTTGTCAGTTGCAGCATTTGAGCTATGACCAGCAGCTTGTTGAAAAACGCGATATCGTCATTCAAGCGATGGAACGTCATTCAAAATTCCCAGTTTCTTCATTAAATATAAAAGAAACGATCGGCATGGAAGATCCTTGGAATTATCGCAATAAAAGTCAGTACCAAGTTGGCCAAAAAGATGGCAAGTTGATTGCAGGCCTTTATGGCATGAATTCCCATACACTGATCGATATCCCGAATTGCCTTGTACAGCATAAGGCAACGAATAAGGTAACACGTACAGTGAAAAAGATACTGAAGAACCTGAACATCTCGATTTATAACGAAAGAAAAAGAAAAGGTGTCATCCGTACTGTCATTACACGGGTAGGATTTGAAACAGGTGAAGTCCAGGTTGTCCTTGTTACGGGAGCGGAGGAAATTCCACAAAAAGATCAGTTGCTAAAACAAATTCGTGACCAATTGCCAGAAGTGAAATCGGTCGTACAAAACATCAACAACCGGGACACATCACTGATCTTTGGCGAAAAAACGATTCACCTGGCAGGCGAAAAAGTCATCAACGAAACATTGGGTGACCTATCATACGAACTATCGGCCCGTACATTCTTCCAGCTTAACCCGGTTCAAACTGTTCGCTTATATGATGAAGTGAAAAAAGCAGCAGCCTTAACCGGCACGGAAAAAGTGGTTGACGCTTATTGCGGTGTTGGAACCATTGGGCTATGGCTATCTGAAAACGCCAAGGAAGTCAGAGGAATGGACGTCATCAAAGAATCCATTGAGGACGCCAAGAAAAATGCCAAAAAACATAAACGCAACAATGTATACTATGAAACAGGCAAAGCCGAGAATATCCTTCCACGCTGGACCAAAGAAGGCTGGAAACCGGACGTACTGGTCGTCGACCCGCCAAGATCCGGCTGTGACCAATCTTTACTGCAGACAATCTTGAAAGTTAAACCGAAAACCATAGTGTACGTATCATGCAACCCGTCCACATTGGCGAAGGACTTACAAGAACTGGGCTCATCATATCGAGTGGAGGCCATGCAGCCCGTGGACATGTTCCCGCAAACGAGCCATGTGGAAGTAGTAACCTCATTGAAGCTGATTAAAGAATAAGCAGAGTGATCCGGGAATCTGTAAAAGGTTCTCGGATTTTAATCTGCGTTTATTTCCAACCATTTGTGAAATAATGAAAGTACTGTGAAAATCGAGAAATACATAGGAGGGTTTTGGATGCATAATCATGATATATTAATTCGATTAAGATATGCGTTGGATATTAAAAATAAAGATATGGTTGAGATATTTAAACTTGGGGAGATCGAAGTGACAATGGAAGAAGTCATGCAGATGCTCACAAAACCAAAAGATGATTATTATGATGAATATGAAGAATATGATGATTTGGATGAAGCTGATGATGGGGTAAACTGCAATAACATGATGCTAGAGTCCTTTTTAAATGGTTTGATCATTTTTAAAAGAGGGAGACAAGAGCCAAAACCTGGTCAGCCTCAAAGTCAGGCACTGGCTGTAAAGCATAAGGAAAGTGTAAATAATATCCTTCTGAAGAAACTGAAAATAGCATTATCATTAACCAGTGAGGATATGATTGATATTTTGGAAGAAGCAGGAGTCATGATAACCAAAGGGGAATTAAGCGCTATATTAAGAAAAGTGGGTCATAGGAATTATAAAGAGTGCGGAGATCGATACGCCAGGAATTTCTTAAAAGGATTAACTTTGAGATATAGGGGATAAGGGTTCGGTACTGTTTTTATGGTGCACATCATGATATTTAGGCCTTGATTTCGTGAAAAGTACTTTTCCGATTTCAGGGTCTTTTTCTATTCGAAGACATTAGGAAGTGAGAAATCATTTAAAAACAGAAGGCACCCCCAGGACACCCTCTGCATAGTAAATACGAGTTCATTAGCCTCTTAAAAAGTCTGGTTTTGCGAAATTGGGGTTAGGATATTTATAGAAGCCTTCTCCTGCTTCTCTTCCGATTTTCCCTTTATCGATATACTCCGTTTTCAATAGGTTAGCCAGCTTTTCAACTTCTGGATCACCTGTCGCTTTCGCTTTTGCAAGTGAAATATTATAAGCGGTATTGATTCCTACCACATCTAAAATGGCGAAAGGTCCAAGAGGTGCTCCTGTTGCGACCATCCACGTTTTATCGATGGTTTCCGTATCAGCCACTCCTTTTAATAAGAGCATTTGGGCAGCATCCAAAAGAGGAACCAATAAGGAATTCAATATATAGCCTGGCTGCTCTTTATGTAAAGGCAGAGGAACCATTCCAATCGCTTTTGCAAATTCGATCACTTCCTCGAACACTTCATTATCCGTTCCAGGATGTTTCATGATTTCTGCGGTATTGTTTTTCCAGATTTCATTAGCGAAGTGTAAAGCCAGGAATTTTTTTGGGCGGCCTGTCGCTTCGGCAAATTGGCTTGGTAATAATGTAGAAGAGTTTGTAGCGAAAATTGTTTTTTCAGGAGCGACTTTTCCTAACTCTGTGTAAAAATCCGTTTTGATTTGAACCACTTCCGGAATCGCTTCAATCACAAGGTCAGCTTTGGCAACTGCCGCAGATAAATCACTGTGGAAAGATATGCGGGCATAAGCAGCATTAAGATCTTCCTCCGCAGCTCCAAGGTCTTCTTTATAGTAGGGCTTCAAATTAATGATCCTATCTTTTGCACGTTCTAATGCTTCATCATTGATGTCATAAACTGACACGTTGAACCCTTTGACTGCAGTTTGAAATGCGATCTGACTACCTAAAACGCCGCTGCCGGCAATCGTGATATTCTGATAATTCATAGTCATTCTCCTTTATTTCTCTGGATATCTCTACTTGTTAATTATGCGCTTAACTTGAATATAGATGCAGGAATAAACTTGATATAGTTTTTTTCCTTTTAAAAGAATGGATAAACACGCAGACCATTTTAAATGGTTTTTACCATTCGTTTATGGGAAGAAGAGACATAGAGAAGCTTGATGAATGAAAGATGGGTAAAACAATTTTCATTACTGGAGCGGGCAGCGGGCTTGGAAGAGGAGCTGCACTCGGGTTAGCAAAGCAGGGGCACCGTGTAATTGCCACAACGGAAATCACTTCCCAGAAAACGGATCTTATGAGGGAGGTGCGGGAACGGGGCTTGGATATAGAAGTCTTCAAATTGGATATTACAAATGAACGTGATCGAGCAAGAATTGATAATCATGACTTTGATGTATTTGTTGCAAATGCGGAACGGTGGGACATGGAAATCTGATTTATGGGAGCATTATTGTCATAGGATTAGTGCAGTAGAGGAGTAATTTTGTTAGTTATGCATCGATTGTGGACAAGGAAGAGAAATAGGGAAAATCCTTATTCTTAGCCCCTTTATCCCATTCTTTTGCATGACTTTTTTGTTTTTTGGACGTGTGATTCAATTCAATATCCGAGCTGATCATCAGCTCATTTTGTATTGTTGTAATGGACTTAAGCGTCCATTAGTACAATGTAAAACAGACAAAAAAGAGGATAATTAATCCCCTTGCTGACTATGGACGAATTGGAAGAACTCGGGTTTGCCTGCGGTTTTTATCTTTAAAAAACAATCCAGTTGATTGGAGCGGGTGAACGGGACTCCTGCTTAAAAAAGCGACCCCTCAGGCGCAAAGCCCCCCGAGGAAAGCGATTGCCTGGGGAGGGAAAAAAGCCCCAAAAACAGTTCATGATCAGGAATGAACCATTCTGAACTTCCTTTTGTCAACAAACTGAAAGGTCTCCCCTTGGTTTACTTGTCTTCATTTGTTTGTTCATCAGGTTTTTGGATGATTTCTTTTAATTCTCCAATGTCACCTTTTGCATTGATAATCTCAAAAATCTCATTTAGACCTTCTGCGGTTTTTTCATCTTCCGTTTTCACTATACCCCTCCTTAATTAGGTTAATGGTTAAGGTCTCCAAAAAACCAGTAGATATAACATCGTTTGCCTTGGAAAATTGATGAAATTCTCTTCGTGTTTTCATTGATATAAACGCATTTTAGGCGGATGTTGATTGTAAGAACTACAAAAATTCAAATTTTTTTGTCCACACAATATGGACAACATTAAAATTATCCATTATTATGAGTGTTATAACACTTAGTATAAAGGGATTTGCACTAATACTGTGTGTGTTTTTGGAGAAGACACGTGTATTTTTGGAAAAAAGGGAAAAAATACAATATTTTTAAAATAGGTGTAAAACATAAAAAAATCCTGCATTTATTCCAACCATCAATAAGGGGGTATATTAAATGTCAAGTGAAATATTAAATGAATTTTTGAAAGAAAATTTGGAAGATTTAAAAGAAAAGGGACTTTACAACGTTATTGATCCAGTGGAAGGTGCTAATGGTCCGGTTATCACGATTGCGGGCAGGGAGCTAATTAATTTATCATCCAATAATTATTTAGGTTTAGCAACAGATAGACGATTAATAGAGGCTTGCATAGAAGCGACGAAAACATATGGTGTCGGTGCAGGTGCCGTTCGTACGATCAACGGAACGTTAGATATTCATGTCAAATTGGAAGAAAAGCTCGCCGAGTTTAAGCATACAGAAGCAGCCATTGCTTATCAATCTGGATTTAACTGTAATATGGCAGCGATTTCAGGAGTGATGGATAAAAATGATGCCATTCTTTCAGATGAACTGAATCATGCTTCAATCATTGATGGATGCCGACTATCCAAGGCAAAAATCATTCCCTTTATCCATTCCGACATGGACGATTTACGGACAAAAGCACGTCAAGCAAAGGAGTCCGGATTGTATAACAAGATCATGATCATTACCGACGGAGTGTTCTCGATGGATGGGGATATAGCCAAACTTCCTGAAATTGTGAAGATTGCCGAAGAGTTCGACTTAATTACGTATGTTGATGATGCGCATGGTTCGGGTGTATTAGGTAATGGTGCAGGAACGGTTAAGCATTTTGGGTTGTCGGATAAAGTGGATTTCCAAATTGGAACATTATCCAAAGCCATTGGTGTTGTGGGGGGCTATGTAGCAGGAAAGAAAGATTTGATTGATTGGTTAAAGGTGAGAAGCCGTCCATTTTTATTTTCAACGGCTGCCACACCGGGAGCAGTTGCAGCTAGCATAGAAGCCATCAATATTTTGATGAATAGCTCAGAACTTCAAAATAAGCTTTGGGAAAATAGCGATTACTTGAAAAAAGGCCTAAAAGAATTAGGGTTTGATATCGGGGAGAGTGAAACACCGATTACGCCTTGCATTATAGGTGATGAAGCAAAAACGCAGCAATTCAGCAAGAGGCTGAATGAAGAAGGTGTGTATGCTAAATCCATCGTATTCCCTACCGTTCCAAAAGGTACAGGAAGAGTGAGGAATATGCCTACTGCGGCTCATACAAAAGAGATGTTGGATAGCGCATTGGCCATTTATGAAAAAGTAGGAAAAGAGATGTCGATCATATAAGTAGATTGCTTGTTTCAGAGTTTAAAACATGGGGAGGGATTTTTGATGAAAAAGGTCTTGGTAACGGGAGCTTTAGGTCAAATTGGTTCAGAACTGACGCTAAAAATGAGAGAGGTTTATGGAGCTGACAATATCATTGCGACAGATATCCGAAAAACGGACAGCGATGTTGCTCAATCAGGTCCATTTGAAGTTTTGGATGTTACGGATGAAAAAGCGATGTTTAACATGGCAAAAAAACATGAAGTGGATACGATTATACATTTGGCCGCTTTATTGTCGGCAACAGCTGAAAAGAAGCCGCTTTTAGCTTGGCATTTAAACATGGGCGGATTGGTCAATGCTTTGGAAACGGCACGAGAACTCGATTGCCAATTATTCACACCTAGTTCCATTGGTGCGTTTGGTCCAACCACTCCTAAAGATTGGACACCGCAAGACATCATTCAACGGCCGAATACGATGTACGGCGTGAATAAAGTATCCGGAGAGTTATTATGTGATTATTATCATCATAAATTTGGTGTTGATACGAGGGGGCTTCGATTCCCGGGACTGATTTCGTATGTCACGCCTCCTGGCGGCGGAACTACCGACTATGCAGTTGAAATTTACTATGAAGCGATTAAAAACAAGCGATATACTTCTTACATTGATAAGGGAACGTATATGGACATGATGTATATGCCGGACGCTTTAGCTGCCATCATTGCTTTAATGGAGGCAGATGCATCAAAATTGAAACATCGGAATTCTTTCAATGTTTCTGCCATGAGCTTTGATCCGGAGCAAATTGCTGCCGAAATTAAAAAGCATATACCGGAATTTGTCATGAATTATGAAGTCGACCCTGTAAGACAATCCATTGCAGACAGTTGGCCAAATACAATTGATTCAACATGTGCAAAGGAAGAGTGGGGATTCAAGGCGGAATATGATTTGGAGAAAATGACCAATGATATGTTGTTAAAGCTGAGATTAAAGTCCCTTTTGGTAACAGCGTAATAAACCTGCCAGCCGAATAAAAGAGTTGCAAAACTCTTTTATTCGAGTTATTTTATACAGGGGAATTTTTACGTTTAAGGGGTGAACTTGTTATAACCGGTAAAAAGTAAGCGCTTTCTATGGCACCTCGGACAGAAGAAAGAATTAACATGAAAATGGATAGTAATCTTTCCAACTGTCAGGAATGCTTAAAAGTGAAGAGTGATTTTATGAGGCGGCTTTAAGAAAGATTAAATAAAGTGGTGCCTGCTATATCATTTCTATACTAATTAGGGAGTGTAATAAGCATCTTGCATAAAATTTCGACTATTAGTAGTGTAGGGGGAAATGGAATGGCAAACAAAGATTTGAATAGGGACTTGAAAGGTCGTCATATTCAGATGATCGCTTTGGGCGGAACGATTGGTGTCGGTTTATTCATGGGTTCAGCCAGCACGATTCAATGGACAGGTCCGTCTGTAATGTTAGCTTATGCGATCTCTGGTTTATTTATATTCTTGATCATGCGCGCAATGGGGGAAATGTTGTACTTAGAGCCAAGTACAGGTTCATTTGCAACATTTGGTTATAAGTACATTCATCCATTGGCAGGGTATATGACAGCTTGGAGTAACTGGTTCCAGTGGGTTATCGTCGGGATGGCAGAAATTATTGCAGTGGGGACGTACATGCAGTATTGGTACCCTGATCTCCCTGCTTGGATTCCAGGTTTAATTGCAATGGTGATTCTTGGAGCAGCGAACTTGATTTCCGTTAAGTCCTTTGGGGAAATTGAATTTTGGTTTGCACTGATTAAAATCGTAACGATTATTTTAATGATCGTTGCAGGGTTTGGACTGATTTTCTTTGGGATCGGTAACGGTGGGGAAGCCTTAGGGTTATCGAATCTTTGGGAACATGGCGGTTTATTTACAGGTGGCTGGAAGGGCTTCTTCTTTGCTCTCTCACTGGTGGTTGCCGCTTATCAAGGTGTAGAATTAATCGGGATTACGGCTGGTGAAGCAAAAGATCCGCAAAAAACGATAACCAAAGCGATTCAAAGTACCATTTGGCGTATTTTAATCTTCTATATCGGTGCGATCTTCATTATTGTAACCGTTTACCCTTGGGATCAATTAAGTTCGATTGGCAGTCCATTTGTTGCGACCTTTGCGAAGGTTGGTATCACGGCAGCAGCCGGAATCATTAATTTTGTCGTAATTACGGCTGCAATGTCTGGCTGCAATAGTGGTATTTACAGTGCAGGACGCATGCTTTACACATTAGGGGTGAATGGACAAGCGCCAAAGTTCTTTGCAAAAGTATCTAATAGCGGTGTCCCTTTATTCGGTACGTTCGGAGTGATCGTCGGTTTAGCGATTGGGGTTGTTTTAAGTTATATTGCACCAGAAAATTTATTTGTGCATGTATACAGTGCGAGTGTACTTCCTGGAATGATTCCATGGTTTGTCATTCTGATCAGTCAAATTAAATTCAGGAAGGTCAAAAAAGCTGAAATGCACAATCATCCATTCAAGATGCCGTTTGCACCTGTTACAAACTACCTGACCATCGCTTTCTTGATCATGGTATTGATCGGTATGTGGTTTAATGATGACACACGTATATCTCTTATGGTTGGAATAGGTTTTCTGGCTATCGTAGCAATCAGTTATTTCGCTTTTGGAATAGACAAGCGTGTACAAGCAAATGCTCAAACGGAGGCTAAGAAGGAGGACAAAGTGGGTTAATCCATCATTCACTTTGCGTTTTGCAAAGGGTTGCTGCGGCAGCCCTTTTCCAATGAAATTAATGATAAAATGGATTAAAATGGTTGCTTCATTGTGAATGGTGAACTTTTTATGTTTGTACTTAAAATTCTTAAGAAAAGGAGAAATTGACAATGACCACTTCAAAGAAGAATTTGAGGACTTGCGAAAAGGGGCACAAATACTATAAATCCAGCGATTGTCCGACCTGCCCTGTATGTGAGCAGGAACGAAAACCTGATACAGGATTCCTTTCAGTGCTCTCGGCACCTGCCAGACGTGCATTGGAAAGCAATGGGGTAACCTCTTTACAACAGCTATCAGCATATAGTGAAAAAGAGATTTTGAAATTCCACGGTATGGGACCAGCTTCTTTACCGAAACTTAGGGAAGCTTTGGAGACAGGTGGGTTATCATTCAAAGCTTAATCAATTTAGTGAATAAGGGATCAGGAACTTCTTTTTTATGGACATCATCCTTGTTAAACTGATAGTAACTCTAAAAAGTGAGGTAACGAAAAATCATGAGTTCCTATACTCCCTATTTTGAATTCAATCGAAAAAAGTGGGCATCTTTGCGAAACCATACCCCTCTTCCTTTAACTGAAGAAGAATTGGATAACTTAAAAGGAATAAATGAAGAAATATCCATTCAGGAAGTGGAAGAGGTTTATTTGCCCTTGACCCGTTTGATCAATTTACATGTTGAGGCATCTCAGCAGCTTAACACAGCCACTTCTTCATTTCTAAAAACTGATGCTAAAAAAGTACCTTATATCATTGGGATTGCAGGGAGTGTTGCTGTAGGAAAGAGTACGACTGCAAGGTTGCTTCAGACTTTATTATCCAGATGGGATAATCACAGAAACGTAGGTCTTGTCACTACCGACGGTTTTTTGTACCCAAATGATCTTTTGGAAGAAAAAGGATTGATGAAAAGAAAAGGGTTTCCTGAAAGTTATGATACCCAAGAATTAATCAATCTTATCGGAGATGTAAAAGCGGGAAAAAATAAAGTGGAAGTTCCAATCTACTCACATTTGAAGTATGACATTTTGCCAAATGAAGTGCAGACGATCTGTAATCCGGATATTTTAATAGTGGAAGGTGTTAATGTTCTTCAAGTTGACAAGGAAAATCAAGTATTCGTCAGTGACTTTTTTGATTTCTCACTCTATGTAGATGCAGATGTTAACGACATAGAGCGGTGGTATGTCGAAAGGTTCCTTTTACTTCAAAAGACTGCATTTCAAAGTCCCGAATCCTATTTCCATCGTTATATTGACTTTTCTAAAGAACAGGCCATAAAAAAAGCGACTCAAATTTGGGAAGAAATTAATTTGAAAAATTTACATGAAAATATACTGCCGACAAAAGGACGGGCAAAACTCATCTTGAAAAAAGGGTCGGAACATAAAGTTGAAAATATCTTTTTGCGAAAATAAGAGAAATAATGTTTTTTTGTAATAGCAATAAGTTAAGAAATTATATTAATGAGGGACTATGAGATAAGTCTTAAAATTAAGAATATTACCGGTGATATTACCTTATACTGGTTTAATTTTCAGTAATTATTGGTATTGTTATAATATCTAATAATTGGGTGGAATTTATGATACTAGTTAAAAAGTTAAGAGTTTAGCAATTTCAGGAAGGCCCTAGTTTTTTAGGGAAATGGTTACAGAAAGTTCTAATTTTCCTTCTGTTTTTGTCAATAAATGTGTATTTTCCTGGCTTTTTTGAATCTGTCAATATTATTTCACTAACAGTTTCTTCCTTCAATGATGGGGAGTTGCTGAAGAAATCTTTTAATGCGACTATCGGGGCGGATAAGTTTAAGCTAATTTCTTTTCAAAATCAACATTTTAACAAAAAAAGTAATAGTAGAATATTTTAATCTATGAAATAATAATAATAGATTATGATATAGTTATAAGGAGACAGAAAAGGTGTGTTCCTAGTTCGTGCCGGGCTTTTTTTGACACCTAAGCAGGAGCGCCTACATCTTTTTTGCAAATATAGGGGATAAGGAAGGTTATAATGAGCAACATACAGAAACAAACAGACGTTATCTTAATTGGCGGCGGAGTCATGAGCGCGACTTTGGGATCATTACTGAAAGAGTTAGCACCGGAATGGGAAATCAAAGTATTTGAGAAGCTTGCAAACGCAGGAGAAGAAAGCTCTAACGAATGGAATAATGCGGGTACGGGACATTCTGCGCTGTGCGAGCTTAACTATACATCCGAAAAAGCTGACGGATCTATAGATATTAGCAAAGCAATTAAAATAAATGAACAGTTCCAAGTTTCATTGCAGTTTTGGTCGTATCTTGTAAACTGTAAGCTGATTGATAATCCGCAAGACTTTATCATGCCATTGCCTCATATGAGTATGGTGCAAGGGGATAACAATGTAGCGTTCTTAAAGAAACGTTTTGAAGCGCTGTCCAAAAATCCTCTGTTCCAAGGTATGGAGTATTCCGATGACCCAGCAAAACTGATGGAATGGATTCCACTTATTATGCAAGACCGTCCATCGAATGAATCTATAGCGGCAACAAAAATTGATTACGGTACAGACGTTAACTTCGGTGCTCTGACACGCATGTTGTTTGACCACTTAAAGGCTCAAAACGTCGATATCAAATATAAACATAGTGTTGATAATGTTAAACGTGCCAGTGATGGCTCATGGGAATTAAAAGTGCGTAATGTCGATACCGGTAGCGTAGAACGTCATAATGCTAAATTCGTCTTTATCGGAGGCGGGGGCGGAAGCTTGCATTTACTGCAAAAATCCGGCATTCCTGAAGGGAAACATATCGGAGGATTCCCGGTAAGTGGATACTTCATGGTATGTAATAATCCGGAAGTTGTTGCACAGCATCATGGGAAAGTATACGGAAAAGCTAAAGTTGGTGCACCACCAATGTCTGTTCCGCATCTTGATACACGTTTTATCGACAATAAAAAATCGTTGCTATTTGGACCATTTGCAGGCTTCTCACCGAAGTTCTTAAAAACAGGTTCAATGTTCGATTTAATAACTTCCGTAAAACCGAATAATGTTTTAACTATGTTGGCGGCAGGTGCAAAAGAGATGCCATTGACAAAATACTTGATCCAGCAAGTTATGTTATCGAAAGAACAGCGCATGGAAGAGTTACGAGAGTTCATCCCGAACGCTAAGAGCGAGGATTGGGATTTAGTAGTAGCTGGCCAACGTGTACAAGTTATCAAAGATACTGCTGAAGGCGGCAAAGGTACACTTCAATTTGGTACGGAAGTTGTAAGTGCATCCGATGGCTCTATTGCAGCATTGCTAGGTGCTTCTCCAGGGGCTTCTACTGCTGTTCACGTTATGCTTGAGGTAATTAATAAATGCTTCCCGCAACGCATGAAAGAGTGGGAACCGAAAATTAAAGAAATGATTCCTTCTTATGGAGAGTCACTAATGGAAAATACAGAGCTTTTGCACGAAATTCAAACTTCAACATCAGAGACGCTTGGTCTGAGCAAAAAAAAAGAGCTAGTTTATAGTTAATTTTTGGATATCGAAGCATCATTGAAATTAAAAATAACAGAACCTTTAATCGATCTTTGATTGAAGGTTCTTTTTTTGTTTTAAAAGCTTATTCATTTAAGGATGCATATTTGCAGGCAAGTTGATTGGGAACGAGATGCACTCGCTTTTCTAAGCAGGAGGCCCGAACACCCGCTCCAATCAACTTAGTTTTAACTTTAGATAAAACCCTTTTGCCTACAAACTGAGGGATGCTATTATAGCATCCCTAAAGATTCCTGATTCTAATGTATTTTTGAATTTATTTTGGAAATGGTCTCTTTATCGCAAATAATGAAAAGCTGTGCATCATCAGGAATTCGTGCATCTAATTTTTGGTTTATGTTAAGATCACCACGATCTGCTACCAGTGTGGCCCCTTTATTTAGAAGGTCCATGAATGCATCACGATAGGTTCGCCATTCATCTTGTTTAGAAATCTCATACATCGCCTCTTCATACTTTGAGCTCATGAGTTCTGAATACATGTGAGTGACTCCATGAGAAAATAATGATCGTACTGCTGCGTGGGAGATCATTTCTTGTGTAGGAATAAACTCATCCACCTTTACACGCTCAAATAAACGAATATGCTTTTGATTGATTACCTCAGCGGTGACGTGTATTGGCGTATTGGTTTTTTCTTCAATGGACGTTATGGCAGTGGCAACTAATAATGTCTTTCCATCGACAAGTAACGGATCCTTTGTAGCATAATTATCTTGTGTTATTTGGTCAGCAAAAATGATAACGCCTTTTGCTTTAGGCAGATTTGCACGGAGTAATGTTTCTTCATCGGTGGCATCCCCGCGAACATAAAACAGACGCTCCTCCATCATGGGTGATTTTTCCAGGTTATCAATGATAACAATATCAATGGTTTCATCAGATTTAAAAATTTCTTGAATTGCTGATTTTGACTTTTCACTCCATCCAATCAGAATGATATGATTTTTACCTGTATATTTCATTTTTCCACCAACTTTACGTTTTTCGATAAGATATACAGATTTAATGATTTTTCCAATAAAAAGACTAACAAGCCCAATACCCGTTATGTATAGACCGATGGTAAATGCTTTTCCAAGATCTGTGACCGGTGCATAGTCACCAAAACCAACCGTAGCAAGCGTTGTAAGAACCCAGTAAACTGAAGTTAAATATGATTCGAACGTCTGTGGCTCTATAGAAAAAGCAATATATGCTGCAACTAATATGTATAAAATGGCAAATGGTATAAAGATTTTCCCTCTTAATTTAATCAGGTAATATATTATTTTTTTTACCTTAATTCTCATCATACCCATCCTAGTTATAAAGTCATCGTCGATTGAATTATATTTCCCCAATTTAACAGATAATTAAACGTAAGTGTATGAACTATTTATTCCCAAGTTGGGAGCAAAAAAGCATATAAAAGAAAGTTTGGTTGGATGTGTGACGTTTAGCTCTGTTTCTTATGCACAAAAGGGGCAGGAACACTCCTGCTAAATCAGCAACCATATCAACAGCTGAACGCCCTGGCGTTTTAAATATCGGCCTCATGATCGGCTGCATCAGTACACCTAAAAATTCGAGAAGCCCGTATCCAATGAGCAGCGCCAAAAGGAACGACAAGACCTACAGGTATGAGCTATTCCATTGGTATGCTTATTACGAATCGACTATATAAAGAAGGAAAATACACCCTTGTAGAAGCAGCTATTATTGCAACTGCCTTTTCAACGGTTTCAGCAACGTCGTTTATGATCGTTGTAGCAAAAACCCTCGGGCTTATGGACCTCTGGTCGCTTTTCTTTTGGGTTTCTTTAGCGATCACGTACCTTGCCATTACCGTACGTTTTTGTCCAATAAATAAAATGAGCGACGAATATTATTCGGATAATGCGGACCCAGAAGAAGTTTTCAAACAAGGACTTTTCCGAAGTGTCTGGAACAGTGCGATGGTAGGAGCAAATAATTAAGTAAGTCTTGGCAGAAATTTATGGAAAAACTTAAAGGACGGTTTTCTTATGACAATGAGCATTCTGCCGTCCATTTTATCCGTTGGTCTCATCAGCCTTGTATTAGCGGAGTACACTTCAGTATTTAATTTACTTGGCTATCTTTTTTACCCATTTACCTGGGCATTGCAAATACCTGAACCATTTTTGGCTGCAAAAGCTTCAGCTATAGGAATTGCAGAAATGTTCCTGCCGGCGCTTCTTGTAGTTGATGCACCACTGGTAACTAAGTTCATCATTGCCGTGGTTTCTGTTTCATCCATATTGTTCTTTTCAGCGGCGATACCTTGTATCCTATCAACCGAAATCCCGATCAGCATTACGAAGTTGATTGTTATCTGGTTTGAACGGACACTCATCACGTTAATTATTACGGCACCCATCGCAATATTGCTGCTTTAGTGCAAATCAATGAATCTTAATTCGATCACAAATCGAACGGATGCGTTCGTATTATAAGGTCGACCAGTAAAAATTACTGGTTGGCCTTTTTGATAGAAGTAGACATGGTAGGACTCACGGTTGTGCGGGACATTTGAATCAGGGGGAGTGGAGGCGAAAAAAAAACAATTCCTATATTCTAGTTTAAAAGGATCCAAAAGTTAATTGATTTAGTTTTTTTCTTATCCAACTAATGAGGCATCTCCTATTAGGGAAGACCAAAGGAACCCTTGTGAATACCACCCTTCAATGGTCTTGTTTTACAGGTATTGATGACATGATCGGCTATTTTTATCGAGAAGGATCCCATAGCCTTTTTGTGTTTTCCATCACTGTAACAATATTAGGAAAAACGTCCATAAAAATTATTTAAAGAAAATAATATTTATTCTAAAAATTCATATTATAATACTTTATTCTTATGCTATATTATAGGGAGAATTATTTATTATCACGTATAATTAAGAATTGGAGTGATTTAAATGAAGAAACTTGGTTTATTGAGTATGTTTTTGATTTTAACTATCTTTATCTCGGCTTGTGGAACCAATGAAGGAAAAAATGCAGGTGAGGAAAAGAAACCTGAAAAGGTATATAAAGTTGGTGTGGATACGACTTATCCTCCTTTTGAATTTAAAGAGGGGAACGACTATAAAGGTATCGATATCGAATTGATCAATGCAATCGCGAAAGACCAGGATTTCAAAATCAAATTGTCTCCAATGGATTTCGGTGGAATCATTCCGGCTATGCAAGCCAATCAGCTTGATGTGGCCATTGCAGGAATGAGCATTACAGAGGAAAGAAAAAAGGTAGTGGATTTCTCAACACCGTATTTTGATGCAGGGTTAACAATAGTTGTTAAGAAAGATAATACAAGCACTAAAACCGTTAAGGATCTTAAAGGAAAAACCATAGCAGTGAAAAAAGGAACAACAGGTGCTAAATATGCACAGGATAATGCTACGAAACTAGGAATCAAAGTTGTTCAATTCAATGATAGTCCAGCGATGTTCCAGGAAGTGGCCAACGGTAATGCGGATGCCCTTATAGAAGATTATCCTGTCATCTCATATGCAATCGCCCAAAAAGATCTTGGGTTGAAAATCGTAGGTGACCGTTTGAATGGTGACCAATATGGAATTGCTGTATTGAAAGGGCAAAACGGGGATTTATTGAAAAAAATAAATGATGGTCTTGCCAATCTTAAAAAAGACGGCACATATGATGAAATAATAAAAACGTATCTTGGTGAATAAGGTTAATAAACAATAGATTAAAGCTCATTAGGCGCGCTTATGGCGCGCTTTCTTTTTCAAAGGGGTGAAAGAAATGGATATAATTGTTGCGGCGTTGCCTCTTTTATTAAAAGGACTTCAGGTGACACTTTATATCTTTGTGATTGCCATTATCCTAGGTTTTTTGATTGGTTTACTTGTCGCTTTGCTGCGACTTGCCCCCATCAAAATCTTGAACTGGATTGCAAAGGTTTATGTGGATGCAATACGAGGGACACCGTTCATCGTTCAGTTATTTTTTATCTATTTTGGTGTGAATTCATTGAATTTGATTTCTTTGGACAGTACAACAGCCGGAATAATCACCGTTGCAATCAATGCAGGAGCATATTTTGCTGAAATAATAAGGGCGGGGATACAATCAATCGATAAAGGGCAAACGGAGGCGGCAAGATCCATCGGGTTCACTGGAGCTCAAACAATGAGATATGTCGTACTTCCGCAAGCCTTTAGAAGGATGCTCCCTACCATTACGAATCAATCGATCATCAGCTTGAAGGACACTTCTCTATTATCCGTAATTGGTATAGCCGATTTAACCCAGCAAGGTCAGATTCAAGCTTCGGCAACCTTTGAAGCATTCAAGGTTTGGCTGGCCGTGGGTGTAATTTACTTTATCATCATCTATTTGTTAACCCTAATTGCTAATTTCATAGAAAGGAGGGTACAAGTTCGATGAGCATCATTACAGTAAAAAACCTAAGAAAATCATTTGGAATTGTCGAGGTTTTAAAAGATATAAATGCAGAAGTGCAGGAAAAGGAAGTAATTTGCGTAATAGGCCCTTCTGGATCTGGAAAGAGTACATTCCTGCGTTGCCTGAACCTCCTTGAGGAAGTTACCGGCGGCGAGGTGGTCATTAACGGACATGATATTACCGATCCTAAAAGGAAAATCAATATAAACAAAGTCCGGCAAGAAGTTGGAATGGTTTTTCAACATTTCAATCTATTTCCACATAAGACCGTTTTGGAGAACATAACCTTGGGCCCTATTAAAATTCGTGCCACCGATAAAGCGGAAGCAGGAAGATTAGCGCTTGAGTTATTGGATAAGGTTGGTCTAAAGGAAAAAGCAAGTAGCTATCCGGGGGAACTTTCCGGCGGACAAAAACAGCGGGTCGCCATCGCAAGGGCATTGGCGATGAATCCGAAGATCATGCTATTTGATGAACCGACTTCTGCCCTTGACCCTGAAATGGTCGGTGATGTTTTGGAGGTAATGAAACAACTTGCTAAAGAAGGAATGACAATGGTCGTCGTTACGCATGAAATGGGCTTTGCCCGGGAAGTCGGGGACCGGGTGATATTCATGGATGGAGGGTATATCGTGGAAGAAAATGAGCCGAATGAATTATTCGGTAACCCTCAGCACGAAAGAACCAAAGCATTCTTGAGCAAAGTGCTTTAACGGGATTTTTTTAAGATCGTAAGTCATGAATGAAGTTGTGCATAAAGTGTGGACAAAGCAATGCGGGAAATGAGGGGAAACCCCAAACGCATAGCCTTTCCCTCATCTTTGTGCATAACTTTTTTTGTTTTTAGAGCAGGAACCTATCAGTCAGGAGATGTTTTTATTCATATCAGCTTCAATCGGGCAAACGTCACAGAAAAGAAACCTATGCATTTAACACATGCATAGGTTTCTTTTTATTTATTTGGCACCGTAACTAATCAAGTTCGTCATGATTCGATATCCGCCTGGGACCTGGCCTTGAATTTGCCTGTATAGGACAAGGTTGGTATAGAGGTAGGTGCCATTACCGTATTTAGCCATAAGGATACCGCCATCAAATGGTTCTTCATTCGGATCAGCCATGGAAATGAATGTTTCATACCGTTCATCCCATTCCATTGGGAAATACAATCCTCTTTCTTGGACCCAATTGCTCCAGTCATCACTTGTTATTTTATTTGGATAGGTAAAAAGCGCCGATTCTGGTTTCGACACGTTTACTGTGGCTCTTTCATCGGTTACCCGCCAGCGAATCGAAGGATTCCCGAGGGTAAGAGGATATGGAGCCGTCTTCAATGCATCCCATCCATCACCCGGTTTATGGTATTGCACGACGAGATGTCCGCCGTTTTCCACATACTCAAGTAAGCGCGCGTTATTTGCCTTTAAATCTTCCCTTGATAGATAGGCACGGATGCCTGTAACGATCGTGTCATATTGACTTAAATCACCTTCAGCTAAATCAGCTTCAGTTAACTTCGTAATGTTCAGCCCTGCATTGCTTAAGTAATCTGCCACTTTATCGAATCCGCTTTCAATGTACCCCACTTTTAATGAAGCTGGCTTCAAAAGCTCAAATGCAACGGTATTGATAGCTGCTGGGTATTGGTAATAGAATGTTCCGATATGGTCATAGGAAATTTCCTGAATGGTCGAATCAAAGGTTTTCCCATTGACAGTGGCAGCTGCCTTCACCTGATATTCACCATTTTGGATGGCCTTAGGCGGTATGAGGGTGAACTTCACTTGTTTTTCTTCTGATTTTTCATTAAATGATACAGTGGCATTTTGGGGATGAACTCCCCAATTTTCAGGGACTTTTAAAGCGACCTTTGCTGATGCTTTTCCTTCTGTATAGTTTTTCAAGGTCACCGCCACTGGGATTTCCTCTTTTACATCTGCTGTATTTACGACGATATCTTCAGGAGATAAGGTAAGGGCAACGTCGGGAAGGACGGCGATCGTTCCATCCAATTCTTCCTTGATGGAAGTTTTTGTGCTCCCGTATTTATAAGAAATGCTGGTCGTAATGGTTGATTCATCATAGGCATGGTAATAAGCTGCATCTTCAGGGACTTCAACCAGGTAGGTCATTGTCACTGATTTATTAGGTGCCAGATTGACATCTTTTGATTTTATTTTTGTCTTCCATCCTTTAGGCACGTTCAATGCAGCAGCGACTTTTTTCAATGTTTGTTTCCCGTTATTCTTCATGGTTATGGTTACGTACGTATTTTGACCTTTAGTAAGAATCTTTGAAGCTGCTTCAGCTTGAACCTCGAGCCCTGAGGAAACATAACTGACGTTTTCCAATTGCTCTTCTTTTAATGAGAGCTTATGAAGCAAGTCGTTTTTGATGGCAGGGCTTAGCTTTGCCTTTTTGACTTGCGCAGTCATTGAACGAACATTGGAAAGAGCTTTTTGGGATGTTGAAAAAACACGTTTAGCATGGGGATAAGACTCAATAACAGCGTCCAGATTCCGTTGCAGGTACCTAAATTCACCTTTTAATTTTGAAGCTGAGCGGGGGAGTTTTTCAGCCCATTCAGTAAAATTGTAAGGTACACCTGCAAAAAGGTCCGACTCGCTTTTTGTATCAACCGCGCTTTGCTTCAAATCCAAATGGATCTGGCGCGGTGCTGCAGGGATATCAGAACCCATGCCTTGGCTTTTGTGCAGATAGCGGGATTGTTCTCCAAGCTGTGGGTAAGTCATTTTGTATATTGGGTCATATTTACCGATTTCTATCGAAGTGGTTGCTTGATCTGCCGAGGAAACGGGCAAATATAACTTTTTCACTTGCCATACCGATAGACCTTGTTTCAATTGTTGTGGAAACACAGTTGGGTCGGCGGCATCCGTAAAGGCACGTTCACTTAGGATTGTCATTGTTCGATGATGTCCATGCTGGGTATCATCATTTTGAAAGGATGGCATCAATATATCTGGCTGATACGTCCGAATAAAGCGGATAAGCCGTTCATATGTGAGTTCCTCGCCCCATTTTTGTAATGTTTCCTCTGGTGTTTTAGAGAAACCGAAATCATAAATGGGATCAGAGGTCGTTTCGCTTAGATGATAGGCTTTAACCCCGGTGATTTTTGCAGCTTCTATCATTTCCCTCGAACGGATGATTCCAAGAGCGTTGTCCAGTTCATCCCCAATTTCATTTTGTCCTCCCTCACCACGGTTTGCAATCAGGCTGGATGTTTTCACCCCTAACCCTCTCGATAGATAAGCGAGAAAGTCACTGCGTTCATCATCGGGATGGGCACCGCTGTTCAAGAATGTCACAGTCGTTTCGAGCGGCTTGACCGCATTCCATAATTCGACGTTGGTATCATCAGGATTTGCAGCGCTGCCTCCAAGTGGCAATGATGCAAGAACCAACAAAAGGGAAAACAACGATAACAAAGCTTTTTTCATTCTTCTTTTAACCCCCTTCAACTTTTATAAAACACCTAAAAAAAATGTAGGTTAGTAATGTTTTCTAACTAACCAGATAAAAAAACCTATCTAATAAATAGCACCAATGGTTATAAATGTAAATAATTCGAAGTAACTATTAAAAGTTGAACATTTTAAATGTTCCGAAAAAAACTTGTGCGTTGAAATTATTTAAGTTATATTTTTACTTAATTAGGAAGATTTACTAACTAAATAATGTAAGGCCGTGATGTGATGAGTTTTAAAAGGACACCCAGTCATCAAAAATATGTAAATAAAAAAAGAATCATTCAATGCATCCAAGAATGTTCACCCATTTCAAGAGCTGAAATCGCCGTTAAGCTTCAGCTAAGTAAACCAACTGTTTCACAGGCTGTGGATGAACTTATACAGGAGAAATGGGTATTCGAGAAAGGAATAGGAGTATCCTCATCTCAAGGCGGGAGGAGGCCCATCCAGCTCTTTTTTAATGAAAAGGCTGCCTATATCATCGGTGTCGATATAGGCGGGACGAAAGTGAAAATCGTTTTAAGCGATTTAAGCGGCAACATCCTTGCTGACACTAGTTTTTCAACAAACACTTATTTAAATTCAGGGCTGCTTAAACAAATGGCGATTGAAACGGAGCGGTTAGTTGCAAAGAATCAGATTGCGAAGGAAAGGATATTGGGGATGGGAGTCGGGATCCCTGGCATTACGCAAACGGCAAGCGGATTAGTAATAGAGGCACCGAGTTTAGGCTGGGTACAATATCCATTTATAGCAGAAGCGAAGCGTTATTTTGATTTCCCCATCTTTCTGGACAATGATGTAAACGCGGCTGCACTAGGTGAACAGTGGCTGGGTAATGCACAAAATAAGCGGAATTTACTGTTCATTGCGGTTGGCACGGGAATCGGAAGCGGCATCATCTTGAATAACCAGTTATACAGAGGAGCTTCCAGTGCCGCTGGGGAAATGGGATATATGGTGACGGACAAAG
The DNA here is from genome assembly GCF_056401795.1 of Peribacillus sp. P4_D6. Lineage (NCBI taxonomy): Bacteria > Bacillati > Bacillota > Bacilli > Caryophanales > Bacillaceae > Peribacillus > Peribacillus sp. P4_D6. Next base: position 11,900 of record NZ_JBFUIQ010000007.1, on the reverse strand, counting down.
AGGATATAAAACGTGAATTCAAGCCGATTTTCCATAGATACGGCTATTTGGAAAGTGTCGCTGGAGGCAAGTCGATTGGCGGTCACTTCACCAGGGAGGTCCTCAAGGATCCTCACCATTTTTTATTCGAACGGGCCAAATCTTCCGAACTATCGGGGGAGGATGCTTTTTTGGCAGCAAAAAAAGGAGACACTGCAGCTATGGCCATCATAAATGAAGCCATCGAACATTTAGCCTGCGGAATTGTCAATGCGGCTAGTTTGCTAAATCCGGAAGTGATCATTTTAGGAGGTGGTGTATTAAATTCTGCTGAATACATTTTACCTAGAATTCGGGAGGTCGTTGATCGATATCTTCCAAGTTTAGTAGAAATGAAAACTTCACAACTGGGAGAAGACGCAGGGGTGCTTGGAGCGGTTTCCCTATTTTTAAGGGAACATGATGGCATTTTGAATTTTCGCGATGAGGGGGAATATTAATGAAAAATAGGAAAAAGTCGCTTGTTTCAGTACTGACCTTTTCGGCAGCACTATTAATTTCGGGATGTAACGGTACAGATACGAAAACGAATTCGGATGCTGGCGAAAAGGGTGAGCTCGAAGATAAAATCGTTGTTTATTCACCGCATGGCAAAGATATTTTATCAAAATTCGAAAAGCAGTTCGAAGATCAGTATGGTATTGATGTTGAGTGGCTTGATATGGGGTCTCAGGAAATCCTTGACCGTGTTCGTTCTGAGAAAAGTAATCCGCAGGCAGACGTTTGGTGGGGTGCACCTTCCACGAACTTCAATCAAGCAAAGGATGATGGGCTGCTGGCCGCTTATAAGCCTAGCTATTCCGATAGTCTCGATGAAGGATTCCGCGATCCGGAATGGTATTGGACAGGAACGAGCCAGACACCGGAAGTCATCATGTATAACAGCAAAGAATTATCAAAAGACGAGGTACCGAAAGATTGGGATGAGCTGCTTGATCCGAAATGGAAAGACGAAATCATCATCCGCTATCCGTTAGCCTCCGGAACGATGAGGACAATTTTTTCTGCGATGATCTATCGTACGTATAAGGATACAAATGATCCGAAAGAAGGGTATGACTGGTTAAAGAAGCTCGACCAAAACACGAAGGAATATTCAGCGAATCCGGAAATGATGTATAACAAGGTAGCCAAAGGAGAGGGCTCACTTTCCGTTTGGGCAATGCCGGATGTCGTCATGCTGAAAGAAAATAAAAATTATCCATTTGAGTTCGTCATTCCAGAAAGCGGAACGCCAGTATTGACAGAAGGTATCGCCATCGTTGAAGGTGCCAAGCATCCAAAAGCGGCTGAAGCCTTTTATGAGTTCGTGAATTCACAAGAAGCCGCGAAAACATTAGCAGAAGAATTTTACAGGATTCCGACCAGAAGTGATGTGAAGGGTTTACCTGAATGGATCACGGAAACGGAAATTAAAGCGATGGATATTGATTGGAATGCATTCCAGGAAAAAGGTGACGAGTGGATGAAATACTGGGATGAAAATATTAAAAGCGGAGATAAAGAAATTAAAGAATAAGGAAGTGTCGTTTGGATGGCGTCAATAAAAATAGAGAATGTCCAAAAAGCCTTCGGGAAAACGATAGCTGTTGACCAGTTAAATCTGGACATCAAAGAAGGTGAGTTTTTTACCTTTCTTGGTCCAAGCGGCTGCGGTAAAACGACAACACTTCGGATGATTGCCGGTTTTTATTATCCAACTAAAGGTGTCGTCCGATTTGGCGACAAAGATATGACGCGTGTACCTCCGGAGAAAAGAAATACAGGCATGGTTTTTCAAAACTATGCCCTCTTTCCCCATATGACTGTTTTTGAAAATGTAGCGTTTGGCTTGCGTGTGAGAAAGGTTTCTTCTGCTGACTTAAAGAAGAGAGTGCTGGATGCCCTCCAAAAGGTCAGGCTGGAGAGCTACTCGGATCGTCAAGTGAGCCAGTTAAGCGGAGGACAGCAGCAGCGGGTGGCCCTTGCGAGAGCACTGGTCATTGAACCGGAAATATTACTGCTGGATGAACCATTAAGTAATCTGGATGCCAAGCTTCGTGATGAAATGAGAGTGGAAATCTTAAGGCTGCAGCGTGATTATAAGATTACCACCATTTATGTCACTCATGATCAGGCTGAGGCATTATCCATGAGTGATCGAATCGCTGTGTTCAATTATGGTGTATGTCACCAGGTCGGGACGCCAACAGAAATTTATAATCGGCCGGCCAATGATTTTGTGGCGAGTTTTATAGGCGAGATTAATCTTTTGCCCGTTCAAGTTGAAAAAGTTCAACAAGATAATATAGAGCTTGTCCTTAAGAATAGTGAAAAACCGATTAAATTGAAGGTGGAAAATCAAGCTAGGGACGGAATTTCAATCATACAGAGTGATGCTGACCTTGCTGTTTCGATTCGTCCTGAAGCAATCAGGATTCTGGATGTGATCGAAGAAGGAACGAATATCTTTAAAGGTAATATAAATTCCGTCCAATTCTTTGGGTCTGTTGTGAATGTCATGGTGGATGTTCAAGACGTGTTACTAAGGGTCGACGTATTTAACACCCATGATTTTGGATACTTTTATCAAGGAAAGGAAGTGTATGTCCAGCTTCCCGAGAAACAGCTGCGTCTTATCCCTGTCATAAGCGGTGATGCGCCATGATTAAAAATCGTGATACGAGATTGACGGTTTGGCTCCTTATTCCAGTTGTATTGGTTCTCATAGCATATGTACTCTACCCGTCATTGAGGACCTTTATTGAAAGTCTGCAAAAAGACGGAACGATATCCCTTGGAAATTATCAGGACTTCTTCGTACAGGAATCGAAAACGAACTTAGTGGCTCTTTGGAATTCTGTTTATATATCCTTTTTGAGTGTATTGGTCAGTGCCTTGATTGGCATTCCGCTCGCTTTCATTTTTAACCGTTACGATTTTCCCGGCAGAAGCTTCTTTTCATCAGCAGCGATTTTGCCGATTGTCCTTCCATCATTGGTAGGGGTTATGGCCTTTATGTTTTTATATGGAGAATCGGGATTGATTCCAAATGCCATCAAGGACCTGTTCGGTCTCGATAAGGTTCCATTCAAGATTGGCGGGGTACCGGGAATTCTTATCGTGCATGCCTATACGATGTATGTTTATTTTTATATGACCGTATCCGCTGCAATCAATAAAATAGATCCTTCACTTGAAGAAGCCGCTTATAACTTAGGAGCAAATAAAATAAAGGTTTTTTGGAAGGTGACATTTCCATTATTGACACCTGCAATCGTTGCCGCCTCTTTACTTGTTTTCATGATATCGATGGCTTCTTTCAGTGCCCCGTTTTTATTGGCTGGCGGATACAGGGTGTTGAGCCTGCAAATTTATTTTTCAAAAATCAATGGTGATATGGAAATTGCCGCTACCCAATCGGTCATTCTATCCATCGTTTCGATTTCATTTCTATTATTCATGCGTTGGTATCAGAATAGGAAGGATTATCGAATGGCCTCGAAAGGGATTGGGGCACACAGGAGTGAAGTGAAGAACCCGGTTATGAAATGGGTGATGGTCGTAACTGGGGTCATCGGCGTAATTATTCTGCTTTTACCGCACTTTACGATTCTTTTGCTTTCACTTGTGCCGGATGGAACCTGGACATTTCAAACGTATCCCACAGTATTTAATGTTGAAAATTACAGGCTTTTGTTTGAAGACCCTAATATCTTCAAGCCGTTAAGAAATAGTTTACTGATGGCGTTTATTGCTACGTTGGCAAATCTGGTGTTTGGGGTCATAGCGTCCTATGTACTTGTCAAACGGAAATTCGTCGGGAAAAGCTTTGTCGATATTCTAGTCATGATTCCTTGGGCGTTGCCTGCAACGGTCATAGGGATGAACTTGATATTTGCATTCAATGAACCTAGCGTTTTTTCCTTTGGTCAAATTTTGGTAGGAACATTTTGGATTTTGCCGCTTGCCTATTTCATCAGGCATATTCCGCTCGTTGTCCGTTCGACTAATGCCGTTCTGGAGCAGCTGGATGACTCGATTGAAGAAGCAGCCAGAAACTTGGGGGCAAAGTGGTTTTATACCTTCAGAAAAGTCATATTTCCTATTATTATGCCTGGTGTTTTATCAGGGACATTATTGGCATTTATCGAATCTGTGGGGGAATTCCCGACCTCGGTCCTGTTGTACACGATTTCAAACAGGCCCATATCCATTGAAATCATGAATCAGCTTCGGATGTTCAATATGGGGCAGGCCGCTGCCTATGGGATGATTCAAATCACGCTGATTGTAATCGTTCTCTTTATTTCGAACAAGTTTTTTGGAATCAAAGCGGAAAAAGCTTTATAAATCGGAGGTTCAAAGATGAGCAGGCTTGAACAATTTATCAAAAATGAAGGTAGTGTCTTTCCCGGAAAAACCTATGTTAGAGAGCTTCTGATGCCTGTTTTTAATGATCAAAGAGATTACTTATTTGATGCAATGTTCGATATTCATCGGGCACATGTCATCATGCTTTCGGAACAAAAGATCATTAAAGATGAAGAGGCGAAAACCATGCTTGATGGGATTCGGAAAGTGGCCCAAACAGATCTCGCGCAGTTGACCTATCAGCCCCAATTCGAGGACTTATTCTTCATGATGGAGGCAAAGATCGGTGAGGAAATCGGCCATGAACTTGCAGGGAAGATTCATATCGGCCGCAGTCGTAATGATATGGGAGTTGCAATGTACCGGCTTGTTTTGAGAGGTCATCTGCTCCAATTGATTAACTATGCAAACCAATTGAGTGAAGCATTCTTGGTGCAGGCTGAAAAACATACAGAAACCTATATTACAGGTTACACGCATACCCAACCGGCTCAGCCGACTACAATAGGACATTACTTTTTAGCCATTTATGATGTACTTCAAAGGGATATTGGCCGGTTATGGGCAGCCTATGAAACGGTTAACCAATCCCCTTTGGGTGCAGCCGCGTTAACGACCACCGGTTTTCCGATCAGTCGGAACCGTACGGCTGAACTGCTTGGGTTTGATTCGGTGATTGAAAATTCCTATGACTCGATTGGCGGGGCAGATTATTTATTGGAAACCGCAACTGCCATCATGACGTGCATGGTCAATACCGGAAGGTGGATCCAAGATTTCCTGCAGCATGTGACAAGGGAGTTTGGTACATTTCACGTGGCGGACCCTTATGTTCAAGTGAGCAGCATCATGCCGCAAAAAAGGAATCCTGTCTCCATTGAACATTCCCGTTCGATTGCAAGCAGTGCGTATGGTGATGCACTTGCTGCAATGAATATGATTCACAATACACCATTTGGTGATATCGTCGATACGGAAGATGATTTACAGCCACATTTATATCGGGCTTTTTCGAATGCAGGCCGTGTCATGAAACTAATGTATGCCGTCATGTCGACTTTGAAAGTAAATGAAGAACATACAAAGAAAATGGCCGCAAAATCCAGTATAACGATTACTGAATTAGCGGATACCCTTTCAAGAGATTACGACATATCCTTTAGAAAAGCCCATTCCATAGCCAGTCATATTGCAAAAAAATCGATTAGTGAAGGGAAAGAGCTATATGATTGGGACACACAAGAAATCAATAAGATCATCAATGAATTCGTATCAGTGAACATAGCAGAAGATGAATGGAAAAAAATAATCTCTCCCGAATATTTTGTGGAAATCAGAAGCATTCAAGGCGGGCCCTCCCCGAAAGAGGTTACGAGAATGATTTTAAATAGAAAACAAAAACTGGAACAAGAGTTGCAGAAATATAAGAAAGTGATCAAAGAATTGAATGATGGCAGGAAGGCTTTAGTGGATTACTGAAGGTATGGGCTAAAAAGAAAATGAGCTTTAACGGGCATGAAATTCCCGAGTATTTGCTCCAAGCTCACGAGTAAAAGCATGAAATTCCCGAGTATTTGCTCCAAACTCACGAGTAAAAGCATGAAACTCACGAGTATTTGCTTCAAACTCACGAGTAAAAGCATGAAATTCCCGAGTATTTGCTCCAAACTCACGAGTAAAAGCATAAAACTCACGAGTATTTGCTCCTAACTCACGAATAAAAGCCCGAACCTTCTGAAGAGAGTATTTTTTGTTGGCTCGGAAGCAATACGATGCATTTTACTGAGAAAGCTTCATATTTTATGATATATAGTCATTCTTTATCAGGGTGGCTATTTATTTTGGATTTTTAATGCAACTGAGTCATCCCCAGTGACCATGAATGTAGATTATTCCTAAAAACAATGCTGTTATTTGGAAAATATATAATGTGAGGGAATGTTAATGTCAAATAGATCTCAGTTCGGTGTTATCCTGATTTTAATAGCTTTCGTAATATCGATTGCTTTTTGTTTGAATCCGGAAGTCTTATTAAGAGGTGGATATGATTTAGCTATTGATGGCCTGGTAGTATCCAGAACCTTGATGATTATTTTTTCGTTGTATTTATTAGTTAAAATAGGGGATTTGTTTATAAACAGAAAAGATTAATAGTCTAAAATGAGGTTTCCCATAAACAATATTGAGATAAAGGACACTATGCTTGGAAGCCGAGAATAAGGAAGGCTCAGTCTTTTGACTGAGCCTCCAATGTTTATTGATCCATAACCAGTTTCAAAATTTGCTTCATATATCGTTAACGGATTTAGGTTCCAACTGAACCGCGTGCTTTCTGAAAGCAATACTCACCGTGATCATCACAATGAAATTGACTGCCAATGCAATGATTCCCACATTCAAATCTTTTGCTGCTTGCGGCAAGGATGGAAACAAGGTCCCTATTGTCGATTGACTGAGTGTAATGCAGATTACGATGGCCAATCCGGTAATGATGCCGGCGATTGCGCCAAATTTATTGATCGGATTATTCCTTTTCAGACTAAAGAGAAGGGATGGGAAGAGCTGTGTGATGAGACTGTATCCCATAAGAATTAATGCCGACATCGTTTCGCCGCCGTTTAAGGTGAAGTAGACGGCTATAAGGGCAATGATTGGCACAAGGAACTTTGCCAATCGTACAATATGGCGATCGGATACGTCAGGTGCAAATTCCTTATAAACGTTTTTCGCGAGCAGTGTAGCGACGCTCATCAAAAGCATGGATCCCGGCACCAATGCGGTCAACAATCCAGCGCCGCCGATTATGCCTATAAACCATGGATCAAAGGTCTCGATCGAAAGGCGCAGCAATGAGAGGTCCGCATCTGCCCCAACGAGTCCGGGCACTTTCAATATAGCTGTAAACCCAACGAAAAAGACGAATAACAGCATGAGTGTATATAAAGGACTGATGATGGCGTTCTTTCGAAATACCTTGCCGCTGCGTGCTGAATAAACAGCGCTGAAAACTTGCGGCCACATATAGAAACCGAATACGAGCAATATTACCGTGGAGATGAACCATGATACGCTAAGCCCCTGATCAGGGAACTTTAGAAAACCAGGCTTGGCGGCATCAACCGCTTCAAACATCGGCTGAAATCCGCCAAAGTAATGAATCGGCAGATAAATCCCCAAAAATCCTATTATGGCGACCATCATGATATCTTTAATGACCGCGGTCCAAACTGAACCGTGGATACCGGAGATCATCACATAAATGGTAAGGCTGATCGCCCCCATCCAAACTGCCTCAGACATTGAGATGGCACCATAAGATGCTTCCGAGACAATGATCCCCAATCCTTTCAGCTGCACGACGATCACTGGAATCATCGACACCACACCGACAAGTGCAGCCAAAATTCCTAAACTGGGACTCTTATATTTGCTTACAAAGAAATCGGATTGAGACATCAGTTTATTTTCTTTGGCATATCTCCATATTTCCGGCAGGAGCCAATAGGATAATACGTAAGACAAAGTAATGTAAATTAGAACATATAGAGCGGGTGCGCCCTTGCCATAAGCCCAGCCGCTGCCGCCAAGGAAGGAGAAGGTCGTATAGATTTCCCCGGCCATCAGCAGAAAGACGAATATCGCACCAAAACCGCGTCCGCCCACCGTCCATTGTTCCAAGTCCATATCTTTTCCTTTTGAAGAGCGTATTCCTAAAAATATCGATAGAAGTAAAAATGCTAAAATGATTAAGAGAGCAATATTCATTCCTGGTCACCTTCCCGATTCCTGGGATCCAGCTTATACATGATGCCGAGTATGGCAGAGGTAAGGACCACCCACATAGCCATCCAGAACATATTGAAAGGCATCCCTAATACATATGGTTCTATTTTATTAACAAAAGGTAGAAATCCCAGTATGCCTATAAAAGGAACTAGTGTAAGAATATATATAATCTTCATTAAACAACCCCCTCCGTTTTAAATAAAGTGAAACGCCCACCAATGGGGGTTTATTCTTCAATGCCACTGATGGATGGGTGAACCAAACCGGATGGAAAATTCATACATGACGGGAAAGGTCCGATAATATATATTAGCTTACACTATTTTGATATAAAATTTAATGCAGTTGCCTGATATATTTTAGCAAAAGTGTGCAGAAAGCCGAAGGCCTAATATGTTCATATGCAGATAAAGCCTTGAATTCATATTGCGTTCAAGGCTTTATTTCCTTTAGCTATCTTTTTTTTCGATAATTATATAGTATCACCAAGAGGATGAACCAGATTGGGGTCAAGAGCAGTGATAGCCGTGTAGCTTCAGCGAATAGCATAACAATAAGGATGAACAGGAATAAGCCTAAAATGACGTAATTGACAAAAGGTGTAAAAGGAGCCTTGAAAGTCGATTCGGCTCTTAGGTCAGGCCTTGTTTTCGAATATTTGATATGGGAGATCAAGATAATGCTCCATACCCATATGAAACAGATGGCACTGATGGTAGTCACGACAGTAAATGCCTGTTCTGGTATCAGCTTGCTTAATAATGCCCCTATTGATACAACGATTGTGGATGTGAATAAGGCATTGCCCGGAACAGCCTGTTTATTTAATTTTTCCAGCTTAGCTGGGGCTTCACCATTCCTGCTTAACGTATAAAGTATTCGGCTCGTTGAAAATAAACCGCTGTTGCATGCAGAAGCAGCGGATGTCAAAACGACGAAGTTGATGATCCCTGCAGCGACTGGAATGCCGATTAACGCAAAGACCTCTACAAATGGACTGCTTGTGGCATCCAGTTGTGTCCATGGGTTGACGCAGAGAATGACGAATAGTGCACCAACGTAGAAAAGCAAAATCCGGACAGGGATTTTATTGATGGCAGATGGAATGTTCTTTCGCGGGTTCGCCGTTTCTGCTGCAGAAACCCCGACCAATTCGACACCGACAAATGAGAAGACGACCAACTGTAAAGATAACAGGAATCCGGAAATGCCATTGGGGAACATGCCGCCATGATTCCAAAGGTTCGTTAGGGAAACCGTTCCGGTATTGGTATTGAAGCCGAGGATCAGAAGGAAAATTCCTACGATGATCAAGGCGATGATCGTGATTACTTTAATGATGGCAAACCAGAATTCCAATTCGCCAAAGATCTTAACGGTCAATAGGTTCAATCCTAACAGAATGACCAGACAAAGCAGAGCCGGAATCCATTGAGGGACATCAAACCAATATTGCATATAAACACCGACAGCTATGATATCGGCCATTGCGGTCATGATCCAACAAAACCAATATGTCCAACCGGTCACGAAGCCGGCCCATGGACCGACATATTCAGTTGCGAATTCAGTGAATGATGTGTACCCTGCATTGGATAAAAGCAATTCCCCCAGGGCCCTCATCACAAAAAACAAGGCAATCCCTATTATCATATAAGAGAATAATATGGAAGGACCTGCTAATTGTATGGCTTTTCCGGAACCTAAAAATAAACCGGTGCCAATGGTTCCTCCTATTGCAATCAGTTGTACATGTCGATTTTTTAAATCTCTTTTTAATTCTTGTTTAGCCAATTCGTACGCCCCCGTTTTTATAGTCTTGGTAGTGAATGTTACCTGCATGGTCTTGGAGAGAGGGACGTGATTGTCGTCCAGTTTGCCTTTCCCATTTGTTGTTTTAGTCCAATCACAAAATGGACAATAAAAAAAGAGATTGGATAATACCAATCTCTTAAAGGGCTCAGAATAACAATATATCATTCGTTACTCTTCTGTCCTTTTGCCTGAGATTGTGAATCCTTCGGCGCTGCATCTTGTACAGTCTCTCCAGAAGCTGCTCCTGCTATAGTGTCATCCATAGCATTCATCGCTTGCTTGTATGCGGTTGTGAAGAAATGTCAGTCAGTGATGATTTTCCACTGCTTGATCATTTCATTATGCTTATAAAATAATATTGGAATTCTATCATCTATTTTTCGGTAGGTCAACAAATTTTTTGAAGTGAATCAGGCATTATCTGTAGTTTAATAGTGGTCCGCATTTAACTTAAGGTCTAAGCAGAAGTGATTGTTTTCTACTCATTATGAACGATCACTATAATAAAATACTGAACATCATTTTTTTAAAATGATATTTTTAGATTAGAAAAATCAGCAAGATATTATTGGTAACTGTTTATTTCAAAAATACAATTGTATTTTTACAGAATATTTACTATTATAAGATAAGAAAACATAAATGAAGTGTTATTGATATTTTTTCGATAGAGCATTTCTAACTGCAATAATTAATAAGTTCGTGGTAAGGATAGAAAAGCATTACCGATATTGCATCTGGAGGAGTTAATCATGTCGAACAAGGAATTAAAGAGAGGGCTGGAAGCACGTCACATTCAAATGATAGCTTTGGGCGGAACCATCGGAGTCGGGTTATTCATGGGATCTGCGAGCACGATCAAATGGACCGGGCCCTCTGTAATGCTTGCTTATGCCATTGCAGGTATTTTTATATTTTTCATCATGCGTTCCATGGGTGAGATGCTTTATTTAGAACCGACTACAGGTTCTTTTGCAACCTTTGCGAGCAGTTATATACATCCTTTGGCAGGTTATATGACTGCTTGGAGCAATTGGTTTCAATGGGTAATCGTCGGAATGTCCGAAATCATTGCGGTTGGGCTGTATATGCAATATTGGTTCCCGGAGTTACCGGCATGGATACCAGGTGTAGTGGCCATGATCATCTTGGGGGCGGCCAACCTCATTTCCGTTAAATCATTCGGGGAATTTGAATTCTGGTTTGCACTTATAAAAATCATAACGATTATATTGATGATCGTTGCCGGCCTGGGCCTTATCTTCTTTGGAATAGGCAATGGCGGGGATGCGCTTGGATTATCGAATCTATGGGCAAATGGCGGCTTCTTTACGGGAGGATGGACAGGATTCTTCTTTGCTCTTTCACTTGTCGTGGCTTCCTATCAAGGCGTTGAGCTTATCGGCATCACAGCCGGGGAAGCGAAAAACCCAACGAAGACCGTAACAAAAGCGATCCAATCAATTATATGGCGCATTTTAATTTTCTATATTGGTGCCATTTTCGTCATCGTGACAGTATTCCCTTGGGATCAACTGGGTGACTTAGGCAGTCCGTTTGTTTCGACCTTTGCCAAAATAGGTATCACTGCAGCGGCAGGCATCATTAATTTTGTGGTAATCACTGCGGCAATGTCTGGATGCAACAGTGGGATTTTCAGTGCAGGTCGTATGCTTTACACACTGGCATTGAATGGCCAAGCTCCGAAAATCTTTGCTAAAGTATCTAAAAATGGAGTTCCGGCATATTGCACGATCGCTGTACTATTAGGGTTGGGCATCGGGGTTATCCTGAATTACCTTGCACCGCCGCAAGTATTCCTTTATGTGTACAGTGCGAGTGTTTTGCCTGGGATGATTCCATGGTTTGTCTTACTTATCAGTGAGCTTAAGTTCAGAAAGGTAAAT
>NZ_JBFUIQ010000006.1:0-85996 GCF_056401795.1 Peribacillus sp. P4_D6 | reverse complement strand
GTTTGGGCCTTTTACTCGTGAATTTGGTGCTTTTACTCGTGATTTCTGCCGTTCTCTCCTTATTTTATAAAAATAACAACACAAATCCGAGTGGACAGAATGGATTTATTTTGGTATTATAGTTACTCAGGGTAACGATTACTCATGATAACTATATATTGATAAGAGGTGTTTCTGATAAAGACTTTCCAAAAATTCTTTCAGCAATTATTGCTGCTGTACCGGCCTTTTGAAAATAATCTTAATATCCAGCTGAACAAGCATGATTTACACAGGGCGCAATGGTCCATTTTGTATTACTTGAACAATTTTGGTTCGGCGACGCTTGTAGAGCTTGCCAATTACCAAAGCGTGGAGAAACCCACGATTACGAGGACCATTGCCCGCTTGGAAGAGCTGGGGTATGTCGAGCATATGCCAAGCAAAGATAAACGCGAGAAAAGGATGCGGCTTACGGAGCTTGGCAAAAAGGTCTACAGCGAAGTCCGCGTGACAATCGATCAATATGAACAGGAGATCTTGAAAGGGATCACGGAAGAGGAACAACTCGCTGCCATACGCATCATGGGCGAAATTAGAAATAACATTATAAAGTAAGGAGATAATAACATGGATCAATCCAGTACCAGACTGTGGACGAAGGACTTTGTCATCGTTTCGTCCATCAATTTTTTCATAACATTAATCTTTTATTTACTGATGGTGACACTTGCCATCTATGCTGTTAATGAATTGGATGCTTCTACAAGCGAAGCCGGACTCATATCGGGAATTTTTATTATCGGGACGTTGATCGGACGTCTTTTCATTGGCCGTTTCATTGATTCAATCGGCCGTAAGAAAACGTTATTCATAGGTTTGATCTTTTTCACTTTGACAACACTTCTTTATTTTGTGGACCTTGGAATCGGCTTCCTGCTTGTTAACCGCCTGATCCATGGGATGGCAATGGGGATGGCAAGTACTGCGACAGGCACGATCGTCGCGCAGATCATTCCGCCGACACGAAAGGGTGAAGGCATCGGCTATTACAGCATGAGCGCAACACTTGCGACGGCTATCGGTCCTTTCATCGGTCTGTTTATGGCCCAACATACAAGCTTCCAAATCATTTTCAGTTTCTGCCTGGCTTTAGGTGTGATCTCCCTGATTACAGCATTCTTCCTGTATGTCCCGGCATTGAAAGTGACGGCAAAAGTTACGGAAAGCAAAGGATTCAAGCTTTCCAATTTCATTGAACCTAAGGCACTGCCCATTTCAATCATCACTCTGTTATTGGCATTCTGTTATTCCAGTGTCCTTTCTTTCATCAGTTTCTATGCCATCGAAATCGATCTGGTCAATACGGCAAGCTTCTTCTTTGTAGTGTACGCAGTAGCCGTATTGATATCACGTCCTTTCTCAGGACCATTGATGGACCGGAAAGGATCGAACTTCATTATGTATCCGGCTTTCATTATTTTCGGAGTCGGCTTGCTGCTTCTAAGTATGACAACCAATAGTTTCACTTTACTGGCAGCTGGTTTCCTCATTGGCCTCGGATTCGGTAATATGCAATCAAGCTCGCAGGCGATTGCCGTTAAACTGACACCGCCTCACCGAATGGGGATGGCAACGTCCACCTTCTTTATCATGCTTGATGCAGGACTTGGATTCGGCCCTTATATTCTGGGATTCATCATTCCGATAACAGGTTACAGCACACTTTATGTCATCTTGGGCGTTTTGGTCATCTTGACCTCCGTCCTTTACTACTTCTTGCACGGCAAGAAGGAACGTACAGCCAGAACGAACTTGGCTTCCATTTAAATGAAAAAGGGATATCCTATTGGAGGATATCCCTTTTCATTTAACAGCTTCTAACTATAGTAGGTCCTTATTTTATTTCCAGGTCATCGATAATAAGTTCAAAACTTTTGCTGTTCTTTTTATTTATGACTGTTTCACCTTTATATAAAGTCTTTCCAGTCTTTATATCTGCAATCAGAAGTTTGGCAGGCTTGTTTGTTAAAACGTCTTGATCCACTTCGTTCCCTAATAGGAAGTACACACGCCCGTTCTTAATGGCAGCGAAGTCTTGTTCCTTTTTATTAGCAGCTATATCCAGTTCCGTGTTATTCGTTAATGTTTGACTGCTGAGGTCAAACGTTTTAACGCGATATTTACCTGATTTCAGTTCAACTGCATAAAGGTTTTTTCCGTCTGCATATCCTGCTCTAGCCATGTCCAGGCTAAGTGATCCTTTTTTAACCGTTTCTAATTTTTCCGTTTCATAATTATAAGATAAAAGCTTGCTTTCCTTTAGTTTTTCCTTAAAGCCATCCTCATGATTTACCCCTTTATTTACCGAAATGAATACCATGTTGTTTGGCTGGGAGGGAGCAACATCGATTGGCATCTGAAAATCAACTTGTTCTGGGTCAGTAAAGGATTCAGATACAAGGGTTTTATCGCTCAAGACTTTTTTATTGGCTACATCGATCGTATACAGATGAACTTCTTTCGTTTGCTTCTCATTGTTGGAATTCACATCATTCATCGTTAAAACCTGTAGTTTTGAATGGACCAACTGCACATCCCTTACATCAGCATTCATGATTCTCCCTTGATTCGGAAGTTCAATTTGGAATGAAGTTTCCTCTTCGTCCTTCTTCTCCAGTAAACCGATATCAAACTTTGCTTCCATATTCCCGCTCTTTGTATATTTGCTATTCACCCAAGCGTAAGCGAGGAAATCATCGTCTTCATATAAAGAACTAATGGAATCCTTGCCACGCATAAACGAACGATGTTCTTTTACCAATCTGTCAATTTGATGATCTTGTCTTCCAGTTAAGTTCTCCAAGTAAGACCTTTCGCTGACATATGTCGTTGTATTGGATTCAATTGTTAATGGTTCATAAAAATTACTGTCATTTTGAAGCGAAGCATTTATGATCACCGGATCAAGCTCTTTATCGCTGCCTTCCAGTGTCTTGAACGTATACTTTGGAAGGCTGGAAGCGGAGGAAGCTACTTTGACATAATAGGTCCCGATGCTTAAGATGACAACCATTCCAATAATGATGCTGCATAAATAACGTTTCACCTTGTTCACTCTCCTTTAAAGTTGTTATACGGTAACACGATTTTTCAATAACCAAGCACCAAGCCAAACCGATAATCCTGTCAAAATGATCCCTATTGCGAGCATCAGACCAAATAATTCATTAGGATAGAAATAGAAATTCCCGATTTCCATTAAAACTGGGGCTAAAAACAACACAGCAGCGATTCCGCAATATAACAAGCCCATTATGATTCCTTTTATGCGGAAACTTCTTTCAAACATGATCGCCGTGAATAATATCGACATGATCATAAGACCGATGCCATAGGAAAGCAGGAATTGCGTGAACGTGCTTGGGATGATCAATGACAAAATCGGATTGGCTATCGTGATAGTAGAAATTGACATTTCATTCAAGAGCGCTTGTGGCACATTCGAATTAAATAGGGCATTTTCCATAGGTAAAATGATGATTTGGAAAGCAATCAACCCTAATACCATCAGGAAGATGGACGTAGCTTTTGAAAGGTAGATCGATAATCTGGATGTCGGTAACATCAATAGACGATAAATGAACGTATTCTTTCCAAACCAATCACGATACCAAATAAGGAAAATGTAAAAAATAAGGGCAACCGCACTCAGCGCTATCGGTCCTACAAACAAGAGGCTATTGGCGATATGGTTAAAATCAATGCCTCCATAATTGGTAATATAAGCGGCTTCAGATAGTCTTTCTTCTTTCATGATATCCCTGGCATCTTTAAGAAGGCTCTTCGTCACGATGATCACTCCGGCAAATTGCGAAACCAAGGTGATCAACAATAAGCTAAGATAGATTTTACTGAAACGGTTGATTTCAAAGTTCACTAGTTTTATATATCGCATCATGATTGATACACCTCTCTCATTACATCGACTACCGATTTTCCTTCCTCTTCCCGCATTTCTTCTGTATTGAACTCTTTAAGCACTGAACCGTTATCCAATAAAATGACCTTATCGATCAAATGTTCAATATCACCGATTTCATGGGTCGTGATGATGACTCCTCTATCTTCAATTAGGTGGCTCGCAAAGACATCGGCAATTTGCTCGCGGCTAAACATATCGATTCCCGAAAATGGTTCGTCCATCAGTACATAATCGACGTCAAGGGACAAACCAAGCATCAGGTTGAGCTTAGCTGTATTCCCTTTTGACAATTCCGAAATGCGATTCTCCTCTTTAAGCTTGAAAAACCCCATTAGCTGGTTAGCTCTTTCCGGATTCCAGGACGTATAGAAATCCGACATAAAAACCATGGCCTGTTTAATGGTCATTTGCGGAAGCATGGTTGGTGCGTCCGGAATGAAGGTGATTTTTTCATAACTGTCCTTTGTCATCTTTTGATCATCGATCAGGATTTCACCTTTATATGGCGTCAATCCCATGATCGCTTTGAGTGTAGTCGTTTTACCGACACCATTTATACCGATTAGACAAGTGACTTCCCCTTTATTGGCTGTAAATGAAACATCATCCAAGATCTTTTTCCGTCCATAATTCTTGGAGATCTTTTTTACTTCTATCATTTTTCTTCCTCCTCCCTTATTTCTTCCGAGTATTTTTCTTTAACCACACGAAGCAGTTCATCAACTGGTACATTAATCGGACGAATCGCATCGACAAATGTATCGACGGCCGCCAAAATCAATTCCTGCCTTACAGCCTGTAAAATCGTTTCATTCGTCGTGATTTGACTGGGGAAATTTCGTTCTGTATGAATCAAGCCCTGTTCCTCCATTTCTTTATACGCTTTTTGAGCGGTATTGGGATTTATATTGAGTGAAGCCGCCAGTTCTCTTCGGGAGGGAATTTCCTGCCCCGCCACGAAATTACCAATGGCTATTTGTTCTTTGAAATGCCTAACGACTTGCAGATATACCGGTTCCCGGGTATTTACGTTCATTAAAACCACCCCCTATTTATTTAAAAAAGTCTGATATGCGTGTATGTACTAAGTGGTTCATACACCTTATAGATGTACTATACCCGTAATACACCTAAGCTGTCAACAACCAATTCCAAAAAAATGAAAACCCCGAATGCGCAGTGCAGACGGGGTTTTCGTTGGAGATGCTAAAACCTCATTGAAACAGATGATGAAGCAGCCGATCTTTATCTTCGAAAAACTGTTTCATTAACAAATAGTGATTGGACTCCTCTAATGCCACCTCACTCATTCCCTCATCTGAAATTTGGAGGATTTTAGCATCCGGATAGGCCATGATGATCGGGGAATGGGTGGAAATGATGAATTGGGATCCTTGTTGAACAAGCTCATTTATCCTGGCCAACATCGATATTTGTCTCAATGGGGATAAAGCAGCTTCAGGCTCATCGAGAATATACAATCCATCGCCTTGAAATCGTTCTACAAAAGCAGAAAAAAACGATTCCCCATGAGATTGCTGGTGTAGCGATTTTCCACCGAAGGAATCGATGATTTTCGACCCAAACGATGACTCCCTGTCCAATTCCTCTATATTCGTAGCTAAATTATAAAAGGTTTCCGCCCTAAAGAAAAAATGATCCTTCGGTTTGTATACGCCTTTTTTCAAACGGAGGTATTCGTCCAAATTGGAATGTGAATCATAATTGGAAAAATTGAAATTCAACGTTCCTCCTTCTGGATTGAAGCCATACGCTATCGCAATACCTTCAAGCAAGGTGGACTTCCCCATTCCATTTTCCCCGATGACATAGGTAACACTGGGATGAAAAGCAACTTCCTGAAGGTGCCTGATAACCGGAAGATCAAGAGGGAAATGGTCATAAGAAGATATTCGGTCTCTATTGAGGTAGATGCCCCTGATATACTGTGAATCATAATCTAGTTTCATTTGTTATCCCCTTCTGTAGCCATTTAGACTCTAACAATCCAAGACGCCATAGATTATTCAAATTGATAGATTGATAATGTTTGATTCTAAATGAACATCCACTTTGGATGCAATTCAATTAAACTTACTGAAATTC
Source organism: Peribacillus sp. P4_D6 (assembly GCF_056401795.1). Lineage (NCBI taxonomy): Bacteria > Bacillati > Bacillota > Bacilli > Caryophanales > Bacillaceae > Peribacillus > Peribacillus sp. P4_D6. The sequence continues at coordinate 79,926 of NZ_JBFUIQ010000006.1, read as the reverse complement.
GCTGGGTTGAATCTTTCACTCCCGCTTCTTTTATCAATGCAGGCAATTCCTTATCCGCATACCGTTGATGTGAATATGCATTGTCCCCTATGATGCGGCCAGATATCTGCCGTTTTCCCTTTTACCGAATGCGCCTGACAGCATGCCCGGTGTCATCGCCCTGTTCCCTGCGTCTTTTGGCACCTGCTCAAAACGGGCTTGTTTAACCTTTTCAACAGAACATTCAGCCACTCGAAGTAATTTTCCCTTGTCAACAAAATCCGTCATGTCCATTGTTCCCATATTGGATATGCTCTCGAATATATCGACAGAAATATTTGTATACGTACTTCCCTGGTCACTCTTGGCGAATATTTCATCATGCTGATGCTCCATGAAACGTTGATGACAATGGAGATCATTCCAAACGGAGAGAATGCCTGCTTCACAGGGTTCGTTTCTATTCCACGATTTGACCGATGAAGCCATCACAATGGAGCAACTGTCCCCATCCCTCTTGTGCTTTTGAAAATGAACGCTTGTTTTCCTCATTCACTTGGCATTTGATCCACTTCATTAACATGATGACCACCACGCTTCGCCCAATGTTTCGCTTTTTCATCGACCTTTTTGATAAAATCATTTTTCCCGTTTACATATCCTTTAATATCATCTGGAAATTCCGCTGCCAAGCGCTGCTTCAGCCTACTATACTCTTGTGCTTTATCAGGGTGTGATAGCAAATAATCCCGAAAAGCGAGGTGTCGGGCAATTTCTTCATGTCCTTTTTGGAACATGTGAATATGGTGCGTCCTCTCATCCCCGCCTTTTCGAAAAAACCGTCGTCCAGCGATTCCGTTCTCCCCCTTGAAATCATACCCCAGCTCTTCCATCTCTTTATTAAAGTCAGCGACACATTCCACATCTTTCACCACTGCCAAAATATCTATTACAGGCTTGGCATGGATGGCCGGGATGGCCGGGATGGCCGTACTGCCAATATGGTATACATTCATCATTTCTGGCCCGAAAATATCCTCTAATTTTTGGCATTCATCATGAAATAGCTTGGACCATTCTTTCTTATATGGTACGACCTCTACCTTTCTCATGAAAGCCTCCTTGATAGGAATTCGCGTTTACACATTCCGTTTTACTATTTCCTAATTTTAACACCAATGTGCATGCATCACAAAAAAGCAGCCGGGATAATAACCCCAGTTGCTTTTTGGATAGCGCTTACATTTCATTTGTTTTATTTCGCTTTTTATATGGAAGCCACATTTTGATCTTTCCCCCCAACCCCATGACGGATGTACTTCCAATATGCTCGACACAAAGGGAATCGTTCTTTAAAACCTCCATTATCCTCGCTTTTTCCTGATGGAATTCACTGACCCAATCAGGGTTATATTCCTCGATTTTCACTGTTTTTTCCATTTAATCACTCAACTTTACATGAAATCGTATGACCGCCATCATTTTTCATCACGCGACCATTTTACGATGGGATCTTGCGTGCTCGGCTCATAGTAAGTTCCGGCATACACCTTTTCTTTTCCCGTTATTTTATTCGTTCGGATGACTGTATATCTTCCTTTATCATAATTTTTGGTAAGATGATATGTCCGGTATGAAAACCCCTTTTCGGGCCCGGTTAACTTTTCTTTAGTTTTATACACTTGGGGTTTATTCAAGTGCTCTTTCACTACACTTTTAATATTCAGCGGCGTGCCCTCAAGCTTGACATCACTTCGGAAATCGGCATCCCTGGTCTCTGTTTTCCCTGAAGGAACGGATGCCATTTCGATCGTATCATGGGTTTGTTCCGAGAATGTTTTTGTGACACTGTATGAATAAAGGATATTCATGGAACTTATATTATGCTTCATTTTGCCAGCAAATTCAGGCATGGCAACATTCAATAGAAAGGTGATCGAAATACATGCGATTAATATGATAAGTGAAATTTTCTTCATATTTCCTCTTTCTCAACTATGTATTCTTGTAATTCAACTTGTTCATTTTCCTTAGGAATAATCCCAAATTTGGCGATTAATAGAATGGCAAGAAAACTGAAACTGCAAAAACTTGTATTATCACTTGTAACAAATGAAGCCTGTATAATTCGGGATGCCAATAATGAATTCAAAATATAAGAAAAAAGAAACCCTGAATAGGATAGGCAAACCAGATAGTTTCCAATCAATGCCCTCTTGTAATGTACATACTCCGACTTATTTCCCTTCCTGATACTGACACAATGTCTAAATTGCCTAATGAGACCGTATGTGAAACCAATAATTAATATGACCGCAATGACAAAATCAATTATTGCTTCCTCCACTGTTTTACCCCTCCTTGGTAATTCGAACAAAAAATATAGTAAATTATTACATTAAACTCATCATATACCATTTATGATAAAATGATAAATATTTCCCACTTTAATATTGGAGTTGTATCATGAAAATTTTTGTGAAAATAGTATTATCGTTATTTATGGTTCTGTATCTATTAATCCTTACAAAGCTCATTTTATTTAAAACCTTCTCGATAACCGAAATAAATGGTCATATAAGTTTTTCCCATGGCCGCTATTGGGGGTCCCATAACTTCATCCCTTTTAAAACCATTGCCCATTACCTGTTCTTAGCGGATGTTAACCCATCGATCCGGATTGAAAATATAGCGGGGAATATCATCGGCTTTGTACCTTTTGGCTTGATGCTTCCCTTACTGTCAAAAAGGTTTTCCCAACTCAAATCGATCTTGATTGCAACATTCTGTCTTAGTTTCACCTATGAGATTCTTCAGCTTTTATTTGAATTAGGAAGTTTTGATACCGATGATTTGATCCTGAATACTCTCGGCGGGGTTATAGGATACCTGCCTATTAAACTGTTTTACATCGTTTTCAAAAAGAATGGTACCATTCGCAGTCAAACCAAAGGACAGTAATGTGCTGTCCTTCTTTTGTCACAAGGCCCATATTACGCAGCGATTGAAAAACGATTACATGCATGTCCTTATTCTTACGTGTAAGGCAAGAAGAGGTTTTAATATAAAGGAAAATATACCTAATATTACTGCGGATGAATAAAAAAAAGACCACCAGATTGGTGGTTGGAGTTTGCCTACATTTTTTTATGGCTTGTACAATGAACGTCGATTTCCGCTACAGGCACTCGCTTATCCAGAGGCGGTCAGGGAGCCTCCTCGGCTTGCGCCTGCGGGGTCTCCCTAGACACGCTTTTCCCGCAGGAGTCTCGCACCTTACTCTCCAATCGACTTTGTTTTAACATTTAGTTAGAAACCATACCTGATGAGTTGAGGGTGTTAGCTTGGGAACTTCATTTGATGAAAGAGATATCTTCCGAACCCCTTTTGTCTACAAACTGAGGCCACCGAGATTGGCGGTTATTTCAAATTCTTAAATCCGTATTTTTCAAAGATTTTCATGGAGGCTTCCGTTTGGAGATAGTCATAGAATAGCTTGGCTTCCTTGGCATGATCCAGGTTATTGATCATTCCCACGGGATATATGATCGGATCATGTAAATCTCCCTGGGCTGCTGCAATGATCTCAACTTTTGATGAGTTGAGCGCATCCGTTTTATAAACGAGGCCTGCGTCCACATTTCCCGTTTCCACATATGTAAGCACTTGCCGCACATCCTTGGCATATACCAATCGATCTTCCATCTCTTTGAAAAGGTTCATGTTTTCCAAAGTTTGTTTCGCATATTGCCCTGCCGGTACAGACTCTGGAGTGCCAATCGAAATTTTATCGGCCTTTGTGAGGTCTTCCAGTGATCCGATTTCCTTTTTGGAATCCTTTGGCACCACCAGCACCAGGTCATTGCCGACTAAATCGATTCCATTCTTCTCTTCAATAAGATCTTCCTCTATTAATTTATCAAACTTATCTTCTGCTGCTGAGAAAAACAGGTCAACAGGTGCGCCTTGGGATATCTGCTGCTGAAGAGCTCCAGAGGCCCCAAAGTTATAATGAACTTCCACATTTGCATTCTCTTTTTCAAAAGACTTCTTTATATCATTCAAGGCATCTTGCAAACTTACAGCTGCGGAAACCGTCAATTCCACTTTTCCTCCGGCTTGCGGCTTCATTTCCGTTTCATCACTTGAACACCCTGCCCCCGCCATCACAAGCATCATCATCAAAAAAATCATAAGGTATGTTTTTTTCAAAGTCACTCTTCCTTCCGACCTTTCATTAAAGGATGGCTGCTAATTCAGCAGCCTTCCGTATCCATTCTTCCTTTTAGGCTCACCAGCGGGAACACCATGCATTTAGCTATAAAGAAGTTTGGGCTGTCGGGCTAGATAGGAAGGCGTACCATTTTGATTAAGATCAAGGATCAATTTCATGACCTCCACTATTCCCTCGGGTTTCTCCAACTCTATTTCCTTATGATAGGACTCTATGGATGTGTTCCATTTTTTCATTTTTTTCTGATCCTTCAATATACTCAGCAATTGTTTTTCAAAAGGCGTTTTCTGATTAAGTTTAAATACAAGGCCCTGCTGTTTTAGATACTGCAGATTGATTTCCTCCTGCCCCGGAAGTCTGGAATGAACAAAGATCGGAAGCCTTTTTCGCAATGATTCACTGATCGTGACACCGCCCGGTTTCGTAACGATTGCGTCAACTTCTTCATAAAGCTTATTCATTTCAGACCTTGATGAGATATAGGGCAATGGTTTGATATGAGGTAAGTTCCATGTATTGATTTCTTCATAAAGCTTATTGTTATTTCCGCAAAGAACTAAATAATCAAAGTCTCTTGAGTTCTTTAACTCATCACCTAAGTTCAAAATCCCTCCCAGACCGCTATTTCCTCCGGATATCAAGATTTTTGGCCGTTCTGTGTTTCTTTGGACACGGGTATTTTTTGTGATTTCCTCGTGCACGGGAATGCCAGTGACCATCATCGTTTGTTTTGGTATTTGGCGCTTACTCATCAGCTTTTCTTTCACTTCTTGACTAGGAAGAAAGTGGGCATCTATCCCTTCGCTTCCCCACACATTATTAATAAAAAAGTCCGTGTACACGTTTATTACCGGTGTGCTGCACTTCCCTTTCATCTTTAACTGACTCAAAAGATATGAAGGGAAACCGTGTGTACACACAATTAAATCAGGATTTTCTTCCGCTATCAATCGTTCCATCTTATTCATGAATAATTGCTGATACCATTTACATACACTTTCCTTTGGCGAGTGAACATAAAACAGGTTCTTGTAGGCAAGATTATAGGTTTCCGGCGCATAACGGATCCATGTCAGATAACTATTTGCAATGAATTTTTCTAGAGAGGTATTGGTATAGCTGATTAAATCTATTTTTTTATAAGCAATCCCATTCGAATGCTTTTTTAACATATCCATCAATGCCTCTGCCACTTGATGATGTCCCGACTGCATTCGAAAGAGAGGTAAAAACAAAATCTTCTTCATATGTGTCATCTCCTAAGAAATCATTCTGAAAATACAAAATATATAGTTCATGATATCTTCCTCTTACAATATCGTTGAACAAATTCCTTAAATCGATTTTTTATTTCCGACGTTTTTTAATAAGGAGCCGACTCAACTTTTGGATCTTTGTTTTCTCTTTTTAATGTATTTGATAATAACATAGAGTACAAAAATAACTAAAAATACAACACCTAAATATGGAACATATTTGGGATTAACATTAAAAGCATCCCCCACATAATAACCGGCCACTATAAAAGGGACGGTCCATAGTATAGTGCCTAATAGGGAAAAGAGGAAGTATTTCCGAAAGGGTATAGAAGAGATTCCTGCAAAATATGGACTTATTTGCCTCATCCCCGGAATATAAAATCCCAACACTAACGTTTTACGTACATTATCCGTATAGTTTCTCTTTGCTTTCTCCCAGCGTTCAGCCGTAATCCCAATGAATCTTCCATATTTATTTATAAATGGATACCCCACATATTTTCCGCATGCATAAGCTACAAGCATTCCGATAAAGGCGCCGAGAATTGCACACAGCATCGCTAAACCCATAGAGAGCTTACCTTGGACAACCAGCACCCCAATTAGAAATAGAAGTGATTCTTCTGGAGCAGGCACTCCCACGATGCCGAAGAATAAAAAAAGAAAAATGATCAGGTATCCATATGAATCAATAAAATGTATAAGCGTATCTATATCCATAATACCCCCGGAATTAGTTATAAGTCTTTTAAAGAAATAAAGTGTGTTCCTTTTTCCTTACTCTCCTGCAGGTAAATTTTCAACATTTCAATCATATAGCCTGGTGCCTCTTTATCCGCTCCCAATGTTTCACCACAGTCATGAAGCAATAGGATGGAACCTTCTGTTGAAGCGCTTCGAAGCTGATCAAGCAGAGTATTTTTGCAATTTTCGACTTTCCAATCCCCAAAGATGCCGGACCACATAATCACTTTATATTTCCTACTGAATAGTGGGGTGAACATATTGAAATGGCCCCATGGCGGTCTATAAAATATCACCTTTTCATTCGTGCATTCCGTTATCGCCTTTTCAGTCATTTCCAACTGTTTTCGCAGATGAATTGGTGATAGGACCCAACTTGAAACATGATGAAAATGATGGATACCTATCGTATGTCCCTCTTCATGCATTCTTTTAATAATCCCAGGATTACTTTTCACTTTACTGCCCACAACAAAAAATGTGGCCTTTATCTCATATTCTTTTAAAAGATCAAGTAATTTTATCGTATATTCAGGGTTTGGGCCATCATCGAAAGTTAGCGCAATCCCATTATTCGAATTGATTTTTTTGGTTATTCCCAAGCTGCATACACGAATTAGCACCGTTGGGATAATAGTATAAAATATTAATAGCAATAATAAAATAATAAAACTAATCAGCCATATATGCATCACACAAAACTATCCTCTCATTATTGATATTACCAATACTGATCCTTTCCCTATATCATAATCTTTTACTACAATGCAGCAAATGTTATAGTATTCAGGTAATTCATTATAAAACCTCACTAACAATTTAGCATTTTTTTTTAATTATTTTCACTTATCATTATTTTTTTATTTTTGTAAAGGTTGATGGTTATTAGTTCTATTACAGCAATGTCTGCAGTTTTTTTTTTTTGAAAACCGTTCCAGTTGATTCCAGAAATCCGCTCCCTTTCCGCCGACTGTCTGCCAAGCCTCCTCGGCACAAGCGCCTGTGGGGTCTCGGCTAGCCAGTTATTCGGCAGGAGTCTCGCAAATTTCTTGCACCCTTTAAGGGGGACTGTAAAAAAACATGAAGGATAAAATAGTCTTGTTTTAAGATTATGGTTCGGGGTGAGAGCAATTCGAAACTCCTWTTGYCRRAAAATTKATGRAACCGCCAGACTGTARACGRATTGGAGAARAARAGCCAGTTTYCCTACAATATYTCTTAAAAAAGWAGTTCCAGYTGATTGGAAYGKAAGGTWCGAGACTCCTGCGGGAAAAGCGTGGCCAAGKGAGACCCCGCAGGCGAACGCCGAGGGCGGACCGCCCGCGGAAAGCGAGTGCCTGGAGTGGAAATCATTACACATACCCCCTTTCGGAAATCCGCTCCCTTTCCGCCGACTGCCTGCCGAGCCTCCTCGGCAGGAGTGCCGCAAATTTCTTGCACCCTTTTAGGATTACTGTAAAAAAACATGAAGGATAAACTAGTTATGTTTAAGATTATGGTTCCGGGTGGGACCAGACCACCCCTTTAGTCGACGAACTGAAAAAAACACCCTAAGGGTGTTTTTTTAGTTTCTCTCAATAATCTTCTTTATCAATTAAAGGGCACATTCTTCAATTTCAAACCCCAGGTCTTCGATGATTCCCCAGTCCGCTGTGGGTTCTTGACCAGCTGTCGTTAAATAGTCGCCGACAAAGATGGAATTGGCTGCATAAAGTGCCATGGGCTGCATGGAACGGAGATTGACCTCCCGGCCCCCGGCCAGGCGGATTTCTTTACTCGGATTAACGAATCTCATCATCGAAATCAATTTCAGGCATTTAGTGGGGGTCAGCTCGGAAGTTCCCTCTAGCGGCGTTCCGTCAATTGCATTGAGAAAATTACAAGGAATGGAATCTGCATCAAGGCTGCGTAAGGATAGAGCGACTTCCACCGCTTCCGCCTCAGATTCACCCATTCCGAAAATGGCTCCAGAGCATGGGGACATTCCGGCTTCTTTCACAGCTTCCACTGTATCTACCCGGTCTTCATATGTATGTGTCGATGTAATTTTACTGTAGTTTTCCTGTGATGTATTCAAGTTGTGGTTATAGCGATGAACGCCTGCTTCCGCTAGTTTACCGGCATGTTCCTCATTCAGGAAACCTAAACAGCAGCAGATTTTAAGATCCGTCGTTTCGCGGATTTCTTTTACCGCTTCAATGACATGATCGATTTCCCTGTTGGTCGGACGACGGCCAGAAGCGACAATGCAATAAGTACCCGCTTTCCGGCGAATTGATTCTTGCGCTCCCTCGACAATCTTTTCTTTAGTCAGCCAAGCATATTTATCGATTGGGGCTTCCGACACGATCGACTGCGAGCAGTAGCCGCAATCCTCAGGACATAATCCTGATTTCGTATTGATGATCATATTCAATTTTACCTTTTTCCCATAATGATGTTTACGTATGAGATAGGCTGCATTCAGAATTTCCAAAACCTCTTCGTCTGGGGCTTGGACGATGGATAATGCCTCTTCCTCCGTCACTTTATATCCTTTGATAACGTTCTCCGCTAACATCTTCCAATCCCTTACCAATGTTTCCAAACCTATCCCTCTTTTCTTTTATTTTGTGCCGAATCGCCATTCCTTGAAAAAGAACATATCCTGTTCCGGTTCTCCCGCACATAAAACGGAAGATATCCAGTAATAGACCCGCTTCCTGCAACCTGCTGCTCCAGCCGCGAGTTTACCTAAATCACTTTCCCCTCCAACCAACCGTTTGCATGTGCACCATCAGCCTCAATGGGTAATTAACATTTAGCAGTATCAATGGAGCGATAATATTTGTTAACCTAAATTACAACAAGTTAACATATCGTTAGAATAATAACATACATACAAAATATTATTCAATGGCCTTTTTTCAATATTTTCCTAGTTGTCCTTTAAATCCTAAGAAAACTGGCACTTTATATGTTAACCAAATAACAAATTAGTTGACATATAAAATAGGAATCAGGCAAACTAATAGTGGGCATTCTGCCAACACTTTCAAAAAAAGGGGGTTAAAAACTTGAAAGCAAGGACGATTTCTTATGTGGCCCTTTTTACCGCGCTAACTGCCATTGGCGCCTTCATTAAGATACCTATCCCTTACATACCATTCACGCTGCAAATTCTGGCAGTCTATTTGGCAGGCGCATTGTTGGGGCCCCGGCTTGGGATGCTCAGTCAGTTATGCTACGTCTTGATCGGACTTATCGGGGTGCCCGTGTTTGCTGAAGGCGGGGGATTCGGCTATATATTCAAACCCACTTTCGGCTATTTGCTCGGATATATACTGGGAGCCTATGTAAATGGATGGCTGATCAACCGGTTTTCCCTCTCCACGATTCGTTCCATATTCTTTGCTAATGCCGCCACTTTGCTGACCGTTTACCTTTTCGGCTGCATCTGGCTGTATGGTGCCATGAAGTGGATTGTGGAAACGCCGCTTTCCATCAGCCAAACGATTCTTTACGGCTTTTTGTTACCTGTACCCGGTGATTTAATGCTATGYATTCTATGTGCTGTCATCATTCAGCAAGTACGTCCGCGCATTGCAAGATATATAAACGTAAAGGAGCTGAATCACCCATGGGCCAAGCCTACTTTATAACCGGAACTGGCACGGAAATTGGAAAGACCATCGTCACGAGTGCACTCTATCTGTCTCTTCAAACATTGGGAAAAAGCGTTACGATATTCAAACCATTTCAAACTGGAATCAATGAGGAAAATCATACATACCCGGATATATCTTGGTTTGAGCAGGAACTCGGTGTAAAGGAATCGGGGTTTTACACACTGGAACCTGAAACCTCCCCACATTTGGCGATTAAATTAACCGGCAGTCTCATCGATGAGAGGAAAGTCGTGGAAAGGGTTCATGAACTTGAGGAAATGTATGACATCGTATTAGTCGAGGGCGCTGGAGGATTGGCTGTGCCGCTTATTGAACGAACGGAAGGTTTCTATATGACGGCCGATTTCATAAGGGATTGCGGGATGCCTGTCCTCTTCGTATCCACAAGCGGTTTAGGGGCGATTCATGATGTCGTGACGACCCATTCTTATGCCCAAGTCCATGATATAAACGTGAAAACCATTTTGTATAATCATTACCGGGCAGAAGATCGGATTCACCAAGACAATATCGAAACCATTGAAAAGCTGACTGGGCTGAATGGCCTAGCCTGCATCCCGACACTGGCCGATGTTAGAAAAGACTTGAGGATCTGCATCCTTGATTTGCTTGGTGATCAAGAATATACCCAACAACTGAAAGAGGTGTTCGAAGCATGAACAGTCAGGATTTAGAACAATGGGATAAGGAATATGTATGGCATCCGTTCACACAAATGAAAACGTATCGGGAAAGTAAACCACTTATCATCGAACGCGGCGAAGGCAGCTACCTGATTGATGTGGATGGCAAACGCTACCTCGATGGCTATGCTTCATTATGGGTGAATGTGCACGGGCATAACGAGCCGGAATTAAACGGCGCCCTAATTGAGCAAGTGAATAAAGTCGCGCACTCGACGCTGCTCGGATCTGCGAATGTACCATCGATCTTACTGGCGAAAAAACTGGCAGAGATCACTCCTGGTTCTTTATCGAAAGTCTTTTACTCCGACACGGGATCAGCCGCTGTGGAAATCGCCCTTAAAGTCGCTTATCAATATTGGCAGAATATCGATCCCGTCAAGCATCGGAATAAAAACAAATTCGTCTCGCTTGACGAAGCATACCATGGAGATACTGTCGGTGCCGTGAGTGTGGGCGGAATGGATCTATTCCATAGAATCTTTAAGCCCCTCTTATTTCAACGGATTTCAGCCCCTTCACCGTATGCCTATCACATGACTGAATATGGAGATCCAGAAGCCGTGAAAAACCATTGCTTGAAGGAACTGGAGAAGTTACTGCAGGAACAATCCGAGGAAATTGCAGGATTGATCATCGAGCCGCTTGTGCAGGGAGCAGCAGGCATCATTACCCATCCCCATGGCTTTTTGAAAGAGGTCGGGCAATTATGCAAAAAGTACAACATCCTCTTAATATGTGACGAGGTGGCTGTAGGGTTCGGTCGAACCGGTACGATGTTTGCCTGCGAACAGGAAGATGTCGTTCCCGATATCATGTGCATGGGTAAAGGGATCACTGGGGGATATATGCCACTCGCCGCCACCATCATGAACGAGCAGATCTTTCAATCCTTCTTGGGGGAACGGGAAGAACATAAAACCTTCTATCATGGTCACACCTATACAGGAAATCAGCTTGCCTGTGCCCTGGCCCTGAAGAATATCGAGCTAATGGAAAGCCGCAATCTCATTAAAGACATCCAGAAAAAATCAAAATACCTATCAAAAAGACTGCAAGCGCTATACGAACTTCCGATAGTCGGCGATATCCGCCAGCGCGGCTTCATGATTGGAGTGGAAATCGTTAAAGACCGCCAAACAAAAGAAACGTTCACCCTCCAAGAGAATGTCGTTTCCGGAATCATCCATACAGCACGGGAAAATGGCCTGATCATCCGGGAACTCGGTCCAGTCATCACGATGATGCCGATCCTTTCCATGTCAGAAAAGGAACTTGATTTCATGGTCGAAACCGTCTACCGTGCCATTCAGGAAGTCTCCATTCATAAAGGATTGATTCCAGCAGCAAACTGATTCAAAAAGATGTGGAATTAAAAAGGGCACCTCAATGAGATGCCCTTTTTTCGCTTGAATTTTGGATGAACTCACCTATTCAAACAAAGGGATTTCCAGCGGCATCCCGGCTTCAGGCAAGAAATAAATGAAAATGGTAAAACAAATGATAAGCAAGGAAAAGATAAATGCAATAAACGAAATACCCAAGAGAAATTTCTTACCTGCTAAATATAAGCTGATCACCAGACTTGCACACCCAATGATCAAATAAATGGTGGCCCCAACATAGGAATTCAACTTTGGAGTAATCCCGGTGATGAAAAGCAGCACGAAAGTCATTTGCATGGATATGCAGATTCCAAGTAAACCTTTCATTTTTACCTCCTTTGAAAAATCGAGTGCGATATAAATATAACATTCATCCCATTACGCAACATTAATGGACTCATTTTAATAATCATTGATGTAAATGATTGGATATTTATTGTAAACTGGATAAGCAAAGGAGAAGATTTGCAGTATGTCGATAACAAAGAAAAGATTTTTCATAAGATGTATAGTGGGTATCATATTCGTGTTTCTTGCTAAGTCTGGTCTGCAATACTTCAGTGGCGAAACGATAAGGTGGCCAGGGAATTTAGGATATGCATTCTATTTTGTAGCAGGTATTGTACTTTTCAGTTGGCTATTTGGAGATTTTGATAAAAAAAGGCCGATCACCCGTGTAAGTGAACTTGTCTGTCTGTACAAACCCGGTAACTAATTGATTTTGCCTCCAGTTTTTTTGAGGGCTTTTACGAATTGCATGTTGATTTTCGCTTCAGGCACTCGCTTTCCGCGGGCGGTCGGCCCTCGGCTTGCGCCTGCGGGGTTCACCTAGACACGCTTTTCCATAGTAGTCACACACACCTGTTCCAAACTTTGTTTTAAAATTTAATAGAACCCCTATCCAACAATATTAAGAATTTAGTTAACCTCACCTTTACGTTCGACTTTTGTTTCCCTCACGCACGCATCCAAGAAAATGACCACCACCGGCTGTCTTTTTCATGTTAAAATACAATATAAAATTTACTTATTGTGGAATTATTCACATGATGAATTAGAGGAGGTTACAAAATGATGTTCGGAGTTCCCCTCCTGGTTGCTTGCGTCCCTGGTATGCTAGTAATACTTTTAGCATGGTGGTTTAGGAAATTACATTTATCTTTATTTGTTAGGCTTTTACCAGGCATATTAACCGCTATAACTTCAATTATTTTGTTTTACATCGGCTTTGTGAACATCAGAGGATTTGAAGGAGCTGGATATGGAATATTGGCTTTCTTTTTACTTCCCTTTGCAATTGCGGCTTCAATTATTGCGAGCAAGAACAAAGGTGTACAAAGCTAAAATTCAGTTCAAATACTATAAAAGCAGGAATATATTCAATGACTAAGACGAATAAAACCAATAAGAAAACCATTGGTGAAGTGGCAAATAGCCGAATGCGTTGGGCGTTTGACCCCTCCACCCGTATTATCAAAAACAAAAAAGGAAAAGGTTCTTACAACCGGAAAAAAAAGAGCAATCCTATAAAGGATGCTCTTTTTTTCATATTAGCCTAGTTCTTTATGGTAACCGTATCATTTCTGAAATTCCACTTCGCTCTTTTGGAATCTATCAAGTTAAAAATTAGTTTATTATGGAATCACTAGATATATAGTTAGGAGGTAATGATAATGGCAAAAAAACCAAAAAGGTATAAGATGTTCGTAAACCCCGCATTAATTATTCTTTTGAGTATTTCTTTATTTTTCAGTATGATTGTACCAAATGTTCAAGCAGCTGGATATGTGTATAAATCTGGCGGAATTACTTATGATTGTACTACTGTTAAGACAATGTCAGCTATTAATGTAAAAAAAGCAGCTGCTCAAATGTCTTCATTTTCTAACAAAGTTAATGGATTAACTCTTGCTGTTGGTTGGTTTAATAAGTATATAGGTACAGGTATGGGTGTTTTCGCAATAGGACTAGGTATTTCAACTTCTAAATGGAATAATGCCGCTGCAGCTGGAAAAAAAGCTAAGCAAGACCATTGCGTTAAGCGGAATTGGGATGGATACTCAGCTCGTTCCATAGCAAGATATTTATTTTATTAAGGAATGAGGAGGGCTTAAATGAAAAATAGATTGTACTTAGGTATTCTATTTTCGATATATTTCATTTTAGGATATTGTATTTTTTTTATCTTCGATATCGAACCCATACCCAAGATTATTTTATTTTTTGTCTTAGTGTTCACTGTGGATCCTATTAAAAAAAAGTTAAAGGTTTGAATCACGACCTCAAATAAAAATCGATATAGCACCCAATCGGGAATTTTCGAGGGCACAAAAAATGAAAAAAAGATGACCCCGTTAATTCGGAGGTCATCTTTTTTAATGTGTTAGCGAATGCCTTTCATGTAACCTTGAATCTTTGGTGATAAGGCCATCAGGGCCAGTCCAAGGATTATTGAAGCAACACCGATCACTCCAAAATAAGCCATTTCGGTCTGAGGAGTGTAGAATCTGACGATTTGTGCGTTCAGTGCTTGTGCTGCTGCACTTGCCAGGAACCACAGGCTCATCGTTTGTGCCGAGAATGCGGCCGGAGCCAATTTTGTAGTTGCTGAAAGTCCGACTGGAGATAAACAAAGTTCTCCAAGCACTACAAGGAAATAGCTAAGTACAAGCCATAACGGATTGACTAATGCGTCTGATCCACCGAAATAAACAGGAAGCAGGATCACCAGGAATGATAAACCGGCGAACAGTAGGCCTATCGAGAATTTTTGAGGAATGGTCGGCTGACGCTTTCCTAATTTAATCCATAACCATGCGAATACTGGTGCAAGGGTAATGATGAACAAAGGGTTCAAAGATTGGAACCATGCCGGGTTTATTTCCAATCCTGCAAAGTTCAACTGTGTCCGTTTGTCTGCATAGCTTGCCAATATTGTTGCACCTTGCTCTTGAATCGCCCAGAACATGACGGCTGCTATAAACAAAGGAATATAGGCAATCAAGCGTGAACGTTCAACAGAAGTCGTTTTCGGGCTGCGATACATGAAAATGAAATAAAGGGTCGGAATTACGATTCCTAGAATACCTACAAGATTAATAAAAGTTTCAATCGTTAAGATGCCTGCAGAAGCAGTGATGCCGATGATGGCAGCTATGATAAGTGCGGCTATCCCCAATTTAGTGAATACTTTTTTCTTTTCATCCTGTGATAATGGGTTAGCAGGAAGAGTTCCGGCCAAGCCCAGGTTCTTTTTCTTTGTTGTAACAAAGACAATGAGACCAATCAACATACCAATTGCTGCAAGTCCAAAACCAAGATGGAAGCTGTAGTCCATACCTACTGTACCGACAACAAATGGTGAAAGGAATGCCCCCATGTTGATACCCATATAGAATATACTGAAACCGGAATCCCGGCGTTCATCATTTTCTGCGTAAATTTCCCCGACAATGCTGGAAACATTCGGCTTTAATAAACCAGTACCCAGAACAATGAGTACCATGGAAACAAAGAACATGGAAAGACTGCCTGGTACAGCAAGGACAATATGCCCGAGCATAATCAAGATACCGCCGTAAAATACGGCTTTTGAAGTCCCGAAAATCCTATCGGCGAGCCAGCCGCCAATTATACCTGACATATATACTAAAGATCCATAGATGGATACAAGGGCAAGGGCCGTGGGTTCATCAAGGCCTAATCCCCCTTTAGAAACTTCGTAATACATATAGTAAACAAGAATGGCCTTCATGCCATAATAGGAAAAACGCTCCCAGAACTCAGTAAAGAAAAGGGTGAATAATCCTTTAGGGTTTCCAAAAAAACCTTTTTGAGGTACACTATCCACAATTTTCTGTTTATTTATCGTTGCCATACCTAGCCCTCCTTTTATTATTGTATAATAACTTTAAATTTCACTATTGTAAACAAATATTTAGTATATTTAAATAATTAATTTCAAAATAAATAGAAGTAGACTTTCCACCATACAAGCAAAAGTCCGGATTTCGCACTAAAAAACAGTCCATATAATCTAATAGAAAGCGGCCATCAATGATATATTACCCTAACTTCATCCATGGTATTACGCTTGATATCACTTTGGTTGCCATGTACTTATTAATGAGAAAAGGAAATGATGAATTTTGAAATAACCCCACCACAACCGTTATATTCACCGTATAATAGATATAAAAAAAGAGGAGGCAACATAATGTTCGGGATCATAACCGTGGTAATGATTTTTTCCATCCCTATACTCGGAATACTGACAAGCCATTTCGAAAAACAGTCAAAAAACAAACATAAGATGCTGCAAGTTGAACTGGAGCTTGAAAAACTTAAACATGAAAACTTCCTTATGGAGACGGAAAAAATGAGGCTGGAACTGGACCAGATGAAATTCGAACAAAAAAGAGACGAACCAAGGTTACTGTAAGTAAGTAACGTTGTTCGTCTTTTTTAATGGATATTGTGCCGTTTTAAAAACCTTCCGCCCATCATAGAATTACAATAGGGACGTTTTAATGGATATATTGATCACCAACAAGAAGGTCTGTCAGCACCTTTGTCGGGATGATGAACTCGACGGCCCCCATGTACCCCGGCGCAGCTTCATAGCTGTTAAAGGCGATGACTAGCTTGCCATCTTCGTTTATATAAAAGTTTTGGTTTTCATCGATGCCTCTAAAAGCAGTAAAATCATCATCTTCCACCCAATATATCTTTTCCGGATCTTCAGCCATCTGCCGCTTCATCTGTTCCTTGATGTTTTCGCTGATCACCTGAAGATAGCGATCATCTTTAAATAAGCTATTTAGCGTTAACAGCACTTCGTTTTTCTTGTCGACTGTATCGAATTGACTTTCTGTAGAACTGGAAGCAGAAATCGTATCCGTATAACGCTGTACGGATAATATCGTTTCATTATCCGTCAATATCACATATCCGCTTTCCACCGATATATTGCCCTTTTCCCCTTCCTTCAGTTTTGACATGGAATCCGTGAATTCCTTATAAAGCTGCTTGCTTTCCGATAAGTATTTTTCATTCAAGCTATCTTCGAGCTGTTTATTCTCGAGACCGGATATTGCAGGCGTTTTGATTACTGCCGAAGAATTATTCGCTTCTTCTTTCCATTCGACAAAGGTAATCACTTTGATGACCTTCTCGACTATCGGTATATCACTCATGGCTTTCGCCGCTGCCGGACTGATGTTTACGGAAGCTGTCACGATCAGGAGCGCTGCAGCCGCTGTCACGAGGATATTCCTGCCAACCCTCGGCTTTTTCCTTGGCTTTTCATTCAAGGCTGCTTGAACGACATCATTCAATTCCTTTGGTATCGGTATTTTAAGATATTCTTCCCGCAGATCTTTTAATTTTTTTTCCATCTTTTCGTTTCCTCCCTTTCAGTCATGTTGATCCGCAATAGTTGCAGCGCTTTATATAATCTCGTTTTAATCGTGCTTACGTTTTCTTCCAGCACTTCCGCTATCTCGTCCAGCTTCAGGTCCTCAAAGAAACGGAGGACGACTACCGTTTTGTACTTGACTGAAAGTCCTTCCAGGGCCTTTTGCAAATCCAGGTCAGGATAGTGATCCTCCTCACCGCGGCGCAAGTATTCTATTGTTTCATCATCGGCGACGGTCAGTTTCTTCTTCTTCCGCAAAACATCCAGTGCCGTTCGGACGATGATCTTATATAACCAACTATCTATAGAAGCGGCGTCTTTGATTTTGCTGCTGGAGGCTAGCGCTTTCCTGATTGATTCCTGCACGATATCCAGGGCATCCTCTTGGTTTTTGACATAGTAAAAAGCAAGTCTGTACAAATTCTCTTGCCTTTCGGTTATCCGGGCCGCGATTAATTGATTCATTTCTGGGTTTTTCATTACATGTTAGAGCTCCTTACATTTAAATTACGTATCCTGGGTACAAAGAATAGACGTTGGTGCAGCGATAAAAGTTTGAAAATGAGCAAGAAAATATATAAATATAAAAAAATGAAATTTTTTACAAACTTTTAAGGCTTTTGGCGCGTCTATATAGTAGAATGATTATCGAGGTGGAGTGCATCATGAGGAAATTAAATTATAAAAAAGTCTTTATTTTTCTATTTTGTCTAACAGCTGCTGTAGGAACGATGGGGTTAGCCATTAAAAGCCTTGCTTTTGATAAGAAGAGAACCGTTTCGGCCTATACAACTGATAAAAATTACCCAGAAGCCGATATTCAAACGTATGTGAAAGATAATACGAAAGGCGGGTATTCAGCCAGCAGGCCCGTTCTGCATTTAGAAAATATCGACAAGCAGCTAGAAGCCTACATAAAGAAAGAAATTAAGGATTATGAAAAGAAATGGAAAGCATCCGACGGAAAAGCTTCCGAGCTTAACCTCACCTATACGATCCTCCATTTTAGCAAACAGACCATTACGATTTCCTTCGATAAATATGAGCAAGTGGAAGGAAAGAAGCAGTCTGGAACCCAGATCTTCACTTATGATATTCCATCTCAGCAAAAGCTCTCCATAGAAGACATCTTTGCCACGGATACTGATTATTTATCCGTTTTATCCGATATTGTTTTTGAAGAGTTAACGCAGAAGGAAGAAGAAGGCATTTCAAACAGTCTCATTAAAAAGGAAAACAAACTGAAGGCAGCCAACTTCAATTCTTTTTCAGTCTTGAAAAATACGCTCGTTTTCTACGTTAAGACTGATGATTCAACTAAGACCCATACAATAGCCATCAAGAAGGATCTTTTTAAAGATAGTTTGCTAGATTCATATCAAAGTCAAGATTTGAATGAGGATCGTGTAAAGGAATGGCAGCCAAAACATATCGTCGCCAAACTGCCCGTGCAAAATGAATGGATCGACCCTTCAAAAAAGGTCATTGCTTTGACGTTCGATGACGGGCCGCATCCAAGTCATACCATGTCCATCCTGGAAGTCCTGAAAAAATATGATGGTCACGCGACGTTTTTCGTACTTGGAAGCCGCGTACAGCACTATCCGGAAGTTCTGCAAAAAATGCTGCAGGAAGGAAATGAGATCGGCAACCATTCATGGGATCATCCGCAGCTGACGCGCTTAAGCAAGAACAGAATCGAAGATCAAATCGAAAAGACCCAAGACGCTGTAAAAAAAGCTACAGGTACTGAGCCAAATCTCGTCCGTCCCCCATATGGAGCGATTAACCATAATGTGCGGGAATACATGGAGGATATGAAAGTCTCACTTTGGGATGTCGATCCAGAGGATTGGAAAGAACGCAATGAAAAGAAAATCGTAAACAAAGTGATGAGCAAAGCCAAAGATGGCAAAGTCATATTAATGCATGATATCTATCAAACTAGCGCCCAGGCTGCAGGAAAAATCATTAAACAACTGCATGACCAAGATTATCAACTTGTCACTATTTCAGAATTGGAAAAGGTAAAGAAAGACCGTGAACTTTCCGGAATCACCATAAGTGAATAATAAAAGGAAAGAGCCTGTTTCGTGATTCGTAAACAGGCTCTTTCCTTTCAAATGAAATAAGCAGACCTTTGATCACATAGCAAAGGCCTGCTCATTTTATCATTCACCAAGATCTACATTATGATAAACTTGTTGAACATCTTCCAGATCTTCCAATGCATCAATCATTTTTTCGAATTGTGCTTGTGCATCTTCCGGAAGGGTTAGGTCATTTTGTGCAAGCATCGTCAGCTCTGCCACTGTAAAATCGCTGATTCCTGCATCCTTGAATGCTTGTTGTACAGCATGGAATTGTTCAGGCTCGGCATAAACGATGACACTTTCTTCTTCTTCAATGATGTCACGTACATCAACATCCGCTTCCATTAACAGTTCAAGAACATCATCAGCCGTTTTACCTTCAATCCCGATGACAGCCGTTGCATCGAACATATAAGCAACAGATCCGCTGACACCCATATTCCCGCCATTTTTCCCAAATGCGGCACGTACATCGGATGCCGTCCGGTTCACGTTGTTTGTCAATGCATCCACGATGACCATTGAACCATTTGGACCGAATCCTTCATAACGAAGTTCGTCATAGTTTTCTTCCGAACCGCCTTTGGCTTTTTCAATCGCACGGTCAATGATCGCTCTTGGAACATTGTACGTTTTCGCACGCTCAAGTACGACCCTTAATGCCTGATTGGATTCTGGATCTGGTTCGCCTTGTTTTGCCACTACATATATTTCCCGTCCGAACTTAGCATAAATCCGACTAGTATTAGCATCTTTTGACGCTTTCTTTTCTTTAATGTTATTCCACTTACGACCCATTATATTCCACTCTCTTTCATCATTGATCTATACGAATAGATAATTAAGATACGGCCCTATGAGAAAACCCACAAGGGGAATTCCTTTGAAGATAGGCTATACGTTTACTAGATTATATTATACATCAATTGTATAATTTTGAAAAAGTCCTGCACATCCCTCACTGGCATTTATCGGTACTTTACGCCATTTTTCATGAAATGCTATGGAAAACATCAGTAGTGGTATAGTATGAAGTGATTGGAAAGGAGAGATGATCCATGAAGGACAACCAAATCATCATCGGGATACCCGGGAAATGGAAGGACCGGACAGAATTGATTCAAACGGTTGCTTCCCAAAGCGAAGGGTATCTGTTAGCCGGGAATGTTTTTCATAACAGTGATAAGAACATTACGTTTCAGGCGGAGATCCATGATTATGAACCCACTTTAAAAGAGAGCTTTTCTTACGCCAGTAAAGACGCCTTTTCAGAGAATGCATTAGAGGAAATCAATGGCCATACCTTTACCGTTTATATAATAGCCGATGTATCCGATACCGGAACTGTTATCGATTTGATCGATGCCGGGGCAGCGATCCTCAAGGCAGGCGGAATGGCAGTGAAAATAGAAACGGCGGGAATTGCCCATTCAAAGGAAGATTGGCTGCATCTTCATCATAGCCCGGATATTCTCTCGGTATATGCCCATTTTGTCACGATCATCGGAGAGGAAGACTATTATTGTTCTTTCGGAATGAAAGCCTTTGGTCTTCCGGATGCCGTGACACTTAACACAATGAGTCCGAAAGAGGCGGCTGCCCTGCTTAACACATTTAATTATTACCATGTAGGTGAACGGCCTCTCTTTAAGAATGGCGAAACCTTTAGCATTCAGCAAGATGCACCCGACTTTATATTGACGGGCCTTCAAGACTTTAGATATGAAGAAGAACATCCCTTCTACAACCCGTTTGGTTTATGGAATTTAGGGACAAGTAAATAGGGGAGCGATCCGCTCCCCCCAGACTGCAGGCAAATAAAGCGAGTGCCTGCAGTTTTTTTATTTTAAAAGTATTCCAGTCGATTCCAGAAATCCGCTCCCTTTCCGCCGACTGTCTGCCAAGCCTCCTCGGCTCAAGCGCCTGTGGGGTCTTGGCTAGCCAGCTTTTCGGCAGGAGTGTCGCACTTTTCTTCCATCCAATAACGGATTCATAAAACAATAAAAATACATATAAAGCGAGTGCCTGCAGTTTTTTTATTTTAAAAGTATTTCCAGTCGATTTCAGAAATCCGCTCCCTTTCCGCCGACTGTCTGCCAAGCCTCCTCGGCTCAAGCGCCTGTGGGGTCTTGGCTAGCCAGCTTTTCGGCAGGAGTGTCGCAATTTTCTTCCATCCAATTACGGATTCATAAAACAATAAAAATACATATAAAGCGAGTGCCTTGAGAGGAAATCAACGACCTAGTCTTAATGATCGTCAAATGAGACCATCCAAACTTCCTTTTTTAGACACTAGGGGTTCAGCCTAGTTTTTCATGCTTTTCTTCTTCATGTTCCTTCTTCACGAGGGACATGCCGCTCGCTTGGTATTTGAGGATTTTTTGAATGACCGTGCCAAGATGCGCTCCAGCTTCAACAGGGGGGATCCCTCCTTTATGGATGTTGGAAATGACCATCCTCTCCGCTTCAATGGTGCCCAAACGTGGTTTATAGCAAATGTAAGCGCTCAATGATTCAGCGCTGACAAGACCGGGCCGTTCACCGATCAACAGGACAATGACCTCAGGTCCAAGGATTTCACCGATATCATCCATCACGGCAACCCGGCCCTTTTCAATATAAAATGGTGTACCCGTATCCAGACCTGCCACTGCCAAAGATTGTTTGAAAGATAAATAGACGTCCTCGACATTTTCTTCGATTGCCTTGGCACTTAAGCCATCGGAAATGATGATTTGAACCGTTGGAGCCTTTATGCATTTGGCATCTATCACCCTCTTTGCTTCATCCGAAAGCTTCCTGCCATAATCCGGACGCCGTAAATAGACTTCCTTATCATCGGCCTTCGTTTTCACCTTGAATAAATCCAAGCGCTTCAAAAGAATATCACTTACTTCACCATATACAGCATCGACGGCCGCTGCATGGTCAAAACGGAATTTCAGCCACGAATCCGTTTTCGGCCGGGTCCCTGACCTGCCTACCCCTATCCGCGCAGGGGTTTTCGCTATCATGGCATCCAAATCTTCCTTATTATTCATTCCCATATCATCCACTCCTAATGGTTAAATATAGTTGGATCACCGGCAAGCTTCGTTAATTTTCCGTTCTCCATAATCCCCATCTTCTCCAGCCAAGCTTCATATAATGGGGCAGGCCGCTTATCCATCGTTTGCCTCAAAGTCGCTATATCGTGATAACTCAAAGACTGATAGTTTAACATGCAGTCATCACCCATCGGAGTAGCGATGATGAAATTCACACCAGCCGCCGCTAAAAGTACACCCAAGTCCTCGATATCATTTTGATCCGCCTTCATATGATTCGTATAGCAAATATCCACCCCCATCGGCAGTCCATGCATTTTCCCCATGAAATGATCTTCTAACCCAGCCCGGATGACCTGCTTGCTGTTATATAGATATTCAGGTCCGATGAAACCGACGACCGTATTGACAATGTACGGGTCAAAATAACGGGCAAATCCATAGTTCCTGGCTTCAAGCGTCACCTGATCGATACCGAAATGCGCTTCGGCCGATAACTCGGAGCCTTGCCCCGTTTCAAAATAAAGATGCTGCGGGCCTGTGCCGGTGCCATAGGCCTTCGCTATCTCATTAGCTTCTTCGAGCAATTGTACGTTAATTCCAAAAGAGCGATTGGCCGTTTCCGTTCCGGCTATGCTTTGAAAGATCATATCAGCAGGCGCCCCCTGCTGAACGGCCTTCATTTGCGTGGTCACATGCGCAAGCACACAATTTTGTGTCGGGATGTTCCATTTCTGGATGACATCCTGTGTCGCATGAAGCAGCCGCTTTACGCTTTCGACCGAATCATCGACAGGGTTGATTCCAATGAGTGCATCCCCGATTCCATAGGAGAGGCCTTCTTTTAAAGAAGCCAGCATACCATCCACATTGTCTGTCGGGTGATTAGGCTGAAGGCGCGAAGCAAGCGTTCCTTTGTATCCGATCGTGCCATTATTCTTGGTGAGCACTTCGATTTTATTGGCTGCATGGATAAGGTCGAGGTTCGACATCAACTTGGCTGCCGCTGCAATCATTTCACTATTCAATCCCCTGCTTAATCGCTTTAAGTCCTCGCCTGTCGTTTCGTCACTCAAAATATATTCACGCAGTTCGGCAACGCTCCAATTCTTCACGGATTGATAGATGGTTCCATTGATGAGACCATCTATGATCCGCGACACCTCATCCTCTTCCGGGGAAAGCAGGGGATAGTTCCTGATGTCCGCCAAAGTCAATTCGCTAAGCACCGCTTTCGCCGCAATCCGTTCTTGAACGGAATCTGCTGCAATTCCCGCAAGCCTATCTCCTGATTTCTCTTCATTCGCTTTGGCCAGGACTTCTTTCAACGATTTGAATTGATGGATTTCCCCAAAGTATTGAGTGGATAATTTCATCGTATGATCCTCCTTTTCCTAACTGTGGAAGGTTAGCGTTTTTACTACAACCGGAACGACCCCTGTCCGCAGCAGCCTTCCTATATCTAAATAGTCACCATGTTCCACTTCTGTCTGATCAATGCAGATGACCGGCAGATCCGCTTGGTTCGCTAGAATGGTTTGACCAAGTGCCTTTCCATAATCACTATCCATGACAATTATCAGAGGCTGCTGCCGATTCGGTTTTTGCTTCAGTGCCTCGGTAAAAGCGACTGCAAGCCGGTGAATGTCCCGAAATGATTGATAAGGTAAATTCGTTAAATAAAAGGCAAAATTCAGCCCCTCCTGCAAAGCGTCGTATATTGTGATCGCATCCTGAACAGCCTGTGTCATTTTCGCGGTTACATCATCAAGCCCGCCA
This sequence comes from Peribacillus sp. P4_D6, assembly GCF_056401795.1. Lineage (NCBI taxonomy): Bacteria > Bacillati > Bacillota > Bacilli > Caryophanales > Bacillaceae > Peribacillus > Peribacillus sp. P4_D6. The sequence continues at coordinate 55,639 of NZ_JBFUIQ010000006.1, read as the reverse complement.
TGAAAATCGACCCGATAGACTGGAATATTACGAACTGGCAGATGAGAATCATTCACTTCGATGGTTGCTCCGCTGATTTCAGTTGTATGTGCTCCTGCTCCAAGTACAGTCGCCCGAACCGTTTCAACTGGCTGTTCCCACTCCCATGCGGCCAATTCTTCACTTTCCTTGATGGAGGCGGCAAGCATCATGCCGATATCCCGGAAGCTTTCGTCCTCCCGTTCTTCATGATAGATGCAATCACTGACACCGCCCGAGAACATCAACACGTCTATTCGTTCTGTCCAAGATGGCTCCTTCCCAACTAATAGAAGTTCATCTTCTTTTGTGAAGGAGCCAGCCAAAAACCTCGAAAGCACCTTCGCCATTTCATTTGCGATGATTGCCCCTTCACCATTCAAAGGAGAGCGCCCTATTGATTTCAGCCATTTTCCTATTGAAGGAGCAACCTTCACCTTCGCTCCTTCCCACTCCACCAAACGGCCTCCTATATGCAGTGTGCAGGTTCCGCAAAGCATGCCTGAACGGTATACGGCAATATTCGCTGTCCCCCCGCCAATGTCTATGTTCGCTACAGTCTTTCTTGTCTTGATGGAATGTTGATAGGCGCCGGATCCCTTGGCGGCAATGATCCCTTCCAAATCCGGACCGGCTGCCGCTACAAGGAATTCACCCGCCGCATTAGATAACCGGTACACCATTTCTTCTGCATTTTGTTTGGTTGCCGTTTCCCCAGTGATGATGACAGCCCCTGTTCGTATGTTTTCGATCGTGATTCCTGCTTTTTGGTATTCACTTTCCACCATTCTTTGAACAGCAGGTATGTCAATTACCGTCTCGGATACAAGCGGGGTCCTGAAAATGGGACTTCGATACAGAATTTCCTTATCGGTAATTTCAATTTTTGGCACCTGTCCGCCACCCGCCACATTCCTAAGCGAAAGCTCGCTGATAACAAGTTTCGTAGTACTGGTGCCAATATCAATTCCTGCACTGATGATTCGTTCCACCTGTTCATTCACTAAAATCACACCCCAGTTTTACACCACTTGGATTTCATTGCTGTTTTCTTCCTCGTTTTTCGTTTTATATTCATTTATGCCGATAACTCCTGCTGCTCGATCCTTTTCTTCTAATTCCAAAGCTTTCGGAACGGACAGCCAGTAAGCAAGACCGATCCCAATCGCTCCGGCAGATAGCTTCCCGACAATGATCGGTAATATTAAGGAAGGCTGAAAGTTGGCTGTGAATGATAAATGATCACCCAATAGGAAGGCCGCACACACAGCGAAGGAAATGTTTATGACCTTATCCTTCGGCGGCATTTCTTTAACAAGCTTGAACATTGCCAATATATTGGCTACTGTGGCTAATATCCCTGCACTCCCGGCTTTGCTCAACCCGATTTTCCCGCCCATCGCTTCCAATGGCTTGCCTGCATATTTTTGAATCAGGTAAATCATTGGAAATGCACCTGCCAGCATGATCCCGATATACCCCGCCGTTTCCAGGGCACGGAACTGGTCTGCCTTATCGGCCATGATCGGATGGAAGCCCCAAGCACCAAATACTTTGGAAAACAATCCGGTGAAAATTTCCACGATCGAAAACACGAGCACTAGTTTAATCGCGGCGTCCAATATTTTTCCAAACCACATGAAACCTTTGATCATCAAATCCGGCAGGAAATAAAGACCTAACGCGAGCAAGACCACAAAAATAAGAAGCGGAGAAAGGTTCAGGGCAATTTTCAAATAGCTCAACGCGAATTCGTATGTAGAATCCGCATTCGTGGAAATCACCTCGCGGATTTTCGAATTCGTCGCCACCACCAGCACGCTTGAGATAAAAGCGCCAATCGGAATCGTCAGGATTCCTGACATGACACCAAGTGCCATGTATTTATGATCACGCTTCTCCAGCATCGCAAGCCCCATTGGAATCGAGAATACAATCGTTGCCCCGGACATAAAGCCGACAATCATCGCCATGATCCAGCCTTCATAGGATTCCTTCAGCTCGGCCGCTAATTGGTAACCCCCCATATCCGTCGCCAAAATCGTTGTTGCGGCGAGGGCTGGATCTGCACCGATCGCAGCGAAAACCGGGCCGCATACTGTATTGATGAACCAAGATAAATAAGGGATCGAGGCCATGATTCCAGCTGCCGGGATAAATATATGGCCAACGGTATGCAAACCTTCCATGAACTGTTTCCCCAAGCCCTGCTCACTGTCTTTAATCGATGCAATAGCACCGACAACGGCACACACCATAATGATATAAATAACGAATTTACCTACCATCTCCATACATATTCCCCCTGAATTCCGATTTGATTTGGCCTATCGACTTAAAAAAAGGGTATAAAAAAGACGCCTCTTATAGCCCAAACTTAGGTTTTTCGGCAGAAATGCCTGCCTACAACCAATTTGGTCCATCAAAGCGCCATTGCTTCATCTATTTACTTGTTTTTGATCATTTGCAATGATTCGACGTGCCACCGTCTCCATGGAAAGCTGCTTATCCATACTAAGCCTTCTCAGTTTATTGTAAGCGATTTCTTCGGTGACATTCTTCCTTTTCATGATGATTCCTTTTGCCTTTTCAATGACTTTGCGATTTGTGAGCGTTTCATCCAATTGAGCATTTCGTTCCTGATACTTCTTTGTATTGGCTGCTTGCAGCAAAGCTATCTCCACTGCCGGAATCAGATTCGCCTCCGTAATTGGCTTTACAAGATATCCGACGATGTTCGCTCGCTTCGCCTCGTCGATATATTCACGCTGGCTGAATGCAGTTAAAAGAAGGACCGGAATCTGAAAGGTATTGGATATCACATCGCTAGCCTTAAGCCCATTCATTTTCGGCATTTTGATATCCATCAAAACGAGATCCGGCTGCAGTGCATGTGCCAATTCAATCGCCTTCTCGCCATTACGGGCATGTCCAACCACATCGAAGCCTGCATCCTTGAGCATGATCGTTATATCAAGCAGAACAATCGATTCATCCTCCACGACCAAAATCCTCTTGTCCACTTCTCCCACCTACCTCTTGTATGGAAATCTTACAGAAGCCAGGGTACCTTCTTTAATCCGCTGAATCGAAAACTCCCCATCCAAATCATTTTCCACCGTCATGCGGATGATATCCAGCCCCAAAGAAGGTTTCATTGCAGGTGAATATCCAATCCCATCATCTCTTACTTGAAGTTCCAATTCAGGACCATCCTTTTGTAAGCATACGGTAATGTTCCCTTCCGTCCCTTCCTTGAAAGCATGTTTCACACAATTATGAATGAGCTCATTCACCACCAGCGCGACCGAAATGCCAATGTCGGAATCAATCGAATGAAGCTCACCCCTATATTCAATGCTTACGCATTGGCGAGCTTGACCCTCCGTATGAACGATCATATCGCCTATTTTTCTAATAAGCTCCAGCAGATCCACATGATCGACCTGACTGCTTGCCAAAATGATTTCATAAACCGACGATATGCTTAACACCCGGTTCAAACTGACCAATAAATGGGGCTTGCTTTCTTCAGGGGCTCCTAACCTCATTTGCAGCCGAAGTAAACTGGCCACTGTCTGCAAATTATTCTTCACCCTATGATGAATTTCACGAATCGCCACTGACTTGCTGATCAGCTCCCTTTCTTTATCCCGCAGTTCAGTCAGGTCCCGGATGATGATGAACGTTTCATTGGAATTCTTGTTGCCCAAATGGAACTTCTTTAGTTGGATAATCTTTTTACCAATGTTCATTTCCTTCATCAAAATGTCCTCTTTTGAAGCAAGAACATCGGCAAAGCCAGGAAAATAATCGAAAATCGATTCACCTAAAACACAGTCCGTCAAACATATTTCCGATACTAAATTAATGGCAGCAGGATTCGTATAAACAAGTCGGTTTTGGTTATTAATCAGGAAAATGGACTCCTCAATAAATTCAGGAACTAAGGAATTTTGTTGATCTTGCCTATCAAACTGATTGAAAGATTCACGTTCTTCATGAATCACCTTTTCCATGATCAAAACGGCGATGACCCGATTGCATTCCCCCTTGATTGGAACGACACTTTGCTGGACCATCGCTCCCTCTTGAGTCAATGCCCGATTCACGAACATGTCCTTTCCGGTGCGCAATACATAAAATACGGCCGGTTCGAATGCCTCATAAGCAAATTTACCGACAACCGGATGATCGTAAACCGATTTCACGGAGTGTCCGCATGCCTCTGCAACGACAATGGCATGCTTCCCTTCACGCACCGGACAATCAATAAACACATTCGCTTTATTCAAATCGGCTATCAACGGTAAATTCATTGATAGGTTTTCAAGAATTTGAATATCACTGTTCAATAAATGAGTATGCAACGCACATAAATCCCGGACGGTCATTGTCCGTTCCATAGGCAAAACCCCAATAAACGTTTATTCATGGATATTATTATTGATTATTATAGATACCGACCCTATTTTTGTCAATATTCAAAATATTCTAATGTAATGTATTCTAACATTAGATAGCGATATTTAAAACGATTGACCCATATTCTTTTCAACTCACTTGTGGAACAAAATTACCACTTAAGTCCATGTATGACCACCGTTACTTTTTGCTTACTCATGAATTCCACCTCTTCTGGTTATAGTAAAAAAGAAAATAACGAAGGAGGTACATTCCATGAAAAGTTCAAAGGAGTTTGTTGAAAGCATTCAAGAGCAGCAAAAAAAGGAAGAAGGCAATATGCGCCGTCAAGGTAATGGGAATCCCGCTCAGAAGTTACCGAATAAAAAACATTAATGAAGACAATCTTCAAAAGACCCAGTCTTAATATAGGCTGGGATCTTTTCAGTCTGATGCACTTTTCTTCTTCATCTCTTCGATTTCTTTTGAGAATGTTTCTTCTATCTCTTTTTTATTTCCATATAAAAAGAGATTATCCCCTAATTTGATTTTATACTCATATAGCTCTTTTCTGATTTTCACTTCTCCGCTTTCAATAAATAAAATGTTGATGTCGGCTCCATCTGAAATGACATCAAAGGCTTTGACATCGATGAACTCCGAGTCCTCATAAATATCGATCTCCATGACCACGTCTTCATCTTCTAAAAATAAGACCTCTTCTATCGGGTGTTCCCATAATTCATAATGATTGTACATTTCACTTTTCATCTTATTAGATAATCTATTATTCAGGAATGGAACCTTCACTAAAACGGTTAAAACCAACAGGATTCCAATAATGATGCTTAACTCCATCAAACGCAGATCATCTGTAAGCAATGTACTGATCGATGAAATGATGACAGCAAGCGAGAATGCACCAAATAAAATTAAGAACATGCTTATTTTCCGTCGAATGGGGTGATCGATAATGGATTTTGACTCGTCAGTTGTAAAACCAGTGCCCGTCAGCATGGAAATAACCTGAAATCTTGCCACTGTGCCTTTTAATCCAGTCAATTTCATCAAGGTGACCGATATTTCAATTACAAGAACAATGATTATAAAATAAAGCAGCATAAAAAGTACATTCATCAAAATGATCACTTCCTCATCTATGGTTTACCCCAATCACGACAAAAGAAATCCCATTCGACGTTCATTTTAAGTTTCCACCAATTGCTGACAAAGCCAAAAAAAAACAGTAAGATCCAAAACTTGAATCCTACTGCGTTTTTATCTACATATTTCTTAAATGGTCTTCAGCAGCAATTTTTTTAACAGCGGTGTAAATTGCTCTGGCAATTCAGCTACACTCGGAATCATCAGGCGTTCTTTGCCATAGATGTTTTTCATCGTCATCTCTTCACTCTCATCGATGCCTCCATCCGCTAAAAACAGGCCGATGACCTCGATGCCCTTTTTCCTGGCTTCCGAAACAGCAAGGTGTGTATCGACAATTCCATTTTGATCATAATCGCTTGCCGCCGGCTCACCATCGGAAAATACGAGCAAGAAACGGTTTTTTTCGCGCCTTTTTTCCAATTCCATTGTGGCAACCCTGATACTGTATCCGTCGCGGTTGTCTTCCTCTGGCTCAAGCTGCATGATTTTAGCTCCTGAGTTTAGATAAAGAGAATCGGAATGGGACTGGATCACATGGAAGTAGTTCGGCTGATATCCTTCCCTCACTTCATTGGCATCTTCCCAGAAACCCACGATCGAGTGGGGGATCCTTAATTTCTTCAGCACTTCATGAAACAGGACGACCCCTCGTTTCGTTTCATCCATTTTGTTATGCATGGAAGCCGAGCAATCGATAAGCAATGTGAATACCGCATCCATTTCATTAGAATCCTGGTTCTTTTTATAAAAGACCCTTGGATTTTCTTCAAATACAAGCGGGAGTAATTTCTTTGATAAACGGCCAAAAACCAAATCTTTTCTTGGTGCGTTCTTTTTATTTTCCAGCGTCTTTTCAATGGTACTGGAGAGTTTCCTCTTGAACGGTTCGATATCCGCAACAAACTCTCGGTAGCGTTTCTCTTCCATAAGTGTTGGTACTTTGGCTTCTTTGATTACCTGAACGACGTCTTTATTTTCTTCACCAAATGGATGTTCACCGCTTTTGCCCATATTGGTTTGTTTCTTCTCCAGCGTTTCTTGCTGATTGTATTCCTTTTGTTGACTTTCCCCTGATGAACCCTGGATCGAAGCCAGTGCTTGGTCGGCATCTTCCGCTTCCCGGGCACCTCCGCCCATCAGGCTTGTTTTCGTTCCCTGCTCCAATTCAAATTGGAGAAACGTCGAATTACTTTCACCGTTCTTGTTCTCCCGATGCCAAGTCGAAAATTTTTCATCAATGAACTCACTTTTTTCTTCGTCTGCATCATCTGTATCATCGTTCAACAGTTCATCATTTCTAGTTAGTTCATCAAATAAGGTATTTGCTTTATACTTTTCCACACTTGCAATGGGGAAAATGAAATATTCATTCATCGTATCTTCGTACCCATCGTTCACACGGAAAACGATTTGCTCGCAAATCCTCGTGATATCACTGGTTTTAGTGGCATCAAAGACCGAATGGATGAACGGTTTGAGTTTCTCCAGTTCTTCCAGCTGCCTTTCGTTGGCTCTCGGAAAAATCGGATCCGGCCTGTCGGATTGAAGCAGTAAATATATGAGGCAATATAATTCATCCAGTGCAAAACTTCTTGTGACATTCGTCGCCAATTGGCTTTCGAAATATTGTTTAAGGTAAGCCCCCCTTACCGAAAACCATTTTTTCGTGCCTGGTCTTTCTTTCTTCACCAATTCTTCCAATCGCAAATCTTCCAGCAAAGCGAATAATTGGGCTGCAAACTTCGGGAGTGAACTTTCCCCGATGCTGTCCTGGTACTCCTTCATGCTCCGGATTGTTGTATGATGCAGCGTGCCTATCGTTCTAAGAAGCACGTCCGTTTTCAGCCCTGCTTCCTTCACTTCCTTATTGCCATTTTCCCAAAAGTGGCTGGCAGTGACCTTATTCTCGATCAGGTCAATGAAGGAGCCATAATTGTATTCGAATTCCAGCTCAGGAATGCCGGATAAAACAGTCGAGAGATCCTGAAGCTGTAAAAAAAGTGCCGTATCTATTATTGAATCATTGAACCGGATATACTTCATGAGGCATTCTCCTAGTTAGAATAATGTGTCAGCCAAGTTCTTCACGAACTCACGCTCCCGTTCCTCGTCCAACTTATCCACAATGGAACGAAGGATCGCCCGTTTCGGCGGGATCAACACACTCAGATCGCAAGCATCAAGCAAAGCCCTGATCGACGCCGCATCTTCAGCCACCTTCCCTTGATTCACGGCATTTATCAAATCACTCGACAGTTTAACGAACAAATCAATACTTCTTGGGTCCTTCAGCTTTGTATTGGTTTCTATCAATTGCTTTAACTGCTCCCCTTCGATATAAGGAACTTCAATGATGACAAACCTATTTTTTAGCGCTTCGTTCAGCGGCACTGTCCCGACATACCCTTCGTTGATTGCAGCAATCACATTAAAGCCCTCTTTTGCCGTTATCACTTCATTGGTGAACGGATTCGTTATMGTCCTTCTGTAATCAAGCACACCATTGATAAGCGGCAGAGTCTCCGGTTTTGCCATGTTGATTTCATCTATATATAAGAAGTGACCGTGATTCATCGAATTGGTCACTGGTCCAGGTACGAATTCTATCACTTGTTTTTCCTCTTTGTAAGCCAGCGTCTTGAAGCCCAATAAGCTTTCTGCATCCAAGTCGACTGAGCAGTTGACGCTGAACATCGGCTGATTGAATAAGTTCGATAAAGTCTCGGCAAACTTTGTCTTTCCAGCCCCTGTCGGACCCTTCAAAAGGATATTCTTCCCCATGCTCAAGGCCGTGATGGCATCCACCATCAACTCCATCTCGGGAGGGAGATATCCGCCGCTCCTGATCAATTCCTCAAATTGAGCAGGATTCTTTTTGCTTGCTTGTAATATATTTGCTATTTCTGTTGGTAATCGATTGATCATTATGTTCCTACACCCCTTTCTGAACATTTTAAGGCTCTTTCCCTTTAAAAACAAACACTAAGAAAAGGAGCTGTCATCAAGACAGCTCCCCGACTGTAGATAAACTCGGAGTAAAGTTAGTTTTTCATTTCAGAAATCTTTTCCTTACTCTAACCAAGACTCATCAAAACAAACTGAGTGGCGCAGCTTTCTTCCATACAATAAGAGTTTCATAAAACAATAAAAAACCATATTGAACTAGTTCGCTGCAGCTTTTTTATGTAAAAGACGTTTCAGCTTGATTTCTGAAATCCGCTCCCTTTCCGCCGACTGTCTGCCAAGCCTCCTCACCGCAAGCGGCTGTGGAGGCTTGGCTAGCCAGATATTCGGCAGGAGTGTCGCAAWTTTCTTCAATCCAATAGGGTTCATAAAACAATAAAAAACCATATTGAACTAGATTGCTGCAGCTTTTTTATGTAAAAGACGTTTCAGCTTGATTTCTGAAATCCGCTCCCTTTCCGCCGACTGTCTGCCCCTCCTCACCGCAAGCGGCTGTGGGGTCTTGGCTAGCCAGATATTCGGCAGGAGTGTCGCAAATTTCTTCAATCCAACAAGGGTTCATAAAACAATAAAAAACCATATTGAACTAGATTGCTGCAGCTTTTTTATATAAAAGACGTTYCAGCTTGATTTCTGAAATCCGCTCCCTTTCCGCCGACTGTCTGCCAAGCCTCCTCACCGCAAGCGGYTGTGGGGTCTYKGCTAGCCAGWTAYTCGGCAGGAGTGTCGCAAATTTCTTCAATCCAATAGGGTTCATAAACAATAAAAACCGAAAGTGTAACCACTTAATCAAGCTTAAAGATGAAACCAACTACAGTTTTTTCTTTAAAGACAATCCAGTTGATTGGAACGGAAGGTACGAGACTCCTGTGGAAAAGCGCGGCCAAGGGAGACCCCACAGGCGCAAAGAGCGCCGAGGAGGCTCCCGGACCGCCCGCGGAAAGCGAGTGCCTGGAGTGGAAATCAACGTTATTCGAGGTTCACTCTGATATCCCTTAATAGGCTTCCTTAGGGTCACCTTTCAATAGGTATACCATATAGCCCAATACACCGCCGATGATGGCAGGAATCACCCATCCCACCCCTACACTATATAGTGGAAGGTATTGAGTGAAAAGGTCCGAAACGGCATCCAGTTTAATGCCTGATGCCACTATTCCATCCATTATGCTGATGATGGCCGTTAATAATAAGCTTCCTAAATATACCTCCGATTTCCCTTTGAATAAGGAATGGAAGAACGTAAGAACGATCAAAACGATCGCCACGGGATAAAGCGCAGTTAACACAGGCACTGTAATGGAAATCAGCTTGGTCAAACCTACATTGGCAACGGCCGCACTGAAAACGGAGAAGATGACGACATATGATTTATACGATACGGCAGGCAGTATTTTATTGAAATACGTAGCACAAGCCGTTATCAAACCGATGCTTGTCGTCAGGCAAGCCGCGATTACAATCAATCCTAACAACACGGCACCACCCTGTCCGAAAAAATGGTTCGAGGCTTGAGCCAAAACGTCTCCGCCATTACCCAGTTGACCGAGCTTTTCCACACTTGTTGCACCTACATAAGTTATAGACGCATAAACGATCACCAACAAGGTGGCAGCTATTAAGCCGGCTTTCAGACAGAAGCCCAACACTTCTTTTCTTGATGTTATCCCTCTATCTTTGATTGCATTGATGACGATGATCCCAAATGCAAATCCGGCCAGCGTATCCATGGTCAAATATCCTTCTTTAAATCCCTTAAAGAAAGAATTATCTGAATAATCAGCCGCTGGTGCCTGGATTTCACCCATTGGGTTAATAATTGCGACCACAATGAGAATCCCGATGAAAATCAATAATAAAGGTGTTAATATTTTTCCGACGATATCGAGCATTTTTGATGGATTGATGGATAATAAACAGGCAATCCCAAAGTATATGATCGTGAATATCAGCAATGGTAAAAAACCGACATCATTAGATAGGAAAGGTTTAATCCCTATTTCGTAGGATACACTCCCCGTTCTGGGAAGTGCGAAAAGCGGTCCCAAAGATAAATAAAGAACGACGGTGAAAATGATGCCGAATAAGGGGTGTGCCCTGCTTGCAAGCGATTGAACATCATTTTTTCCTGAAAAACCAAAGGCCAATATTGTAATGAATGGCAGTCCAACACCAGTAATGATGAATCCTAAACTGGCCGACCATAAATTGGTCCCCGCGGATTGACCGAGCATGGCAGGGAAAATTAAGTTTCCTGCACCAAAAAATAAAGCAAAAAGCATTAATCCTGTTACAATGACGAAAGACAGCGGTGCTTTCTGTGACATATAGAGCCCTCCATTGTTTTGTGATTATCTTAACCAAGAAAAGAGTTGTCCACAATTTCCGAAAAAAAATGACATGAACTTCGAACCATTCTACTGATCTGTTTAAATGGACCTTCATGAAACTATGAATCATCCATAACTCTTCTTACTATAAAATCCGGTGGAACGTTTGTCAAAGCTATTTCATTCATTATTCGGAAAAATCTTTCTTTTCTAACTTCTTTTTTAAAAAACGAGAGAGACATTTAGATTCAACAGAAAAGTTGAGTAAAAAGTACTGCAATTTATTTTGCGGGAAAAATGTTTTAATATTCAGATATTTTTTCAAACTATATAAAAAAAGAAACAGGAGGCGCATACATGAATACTGAAAAAGAAAAGATGGTGAGCGGGAAACCTTACATCGCCGCTGATCCGGAATTAATCAGAGATAGGGAAAATGCCAGAAAGTTGACCCGGTTATACAATCAGACAACGGAAAGCGAAGGAGATGAACGGACCGCACTGCTGAAACGGCTTTTAGGTTCCACTGGGCTAAATGTATATATTGAACCCACTTTCCGTTGTGACTATGGATACAATATTTCTGTCGGGGAAAACTTTTATGCTAATTTTGATTGTGTCATTTTGGATGTTTGCGAAGTGAAAATTGGCAGGGATTGCATGTTGGCTCCCGGAGTGCATATCTATACAGCTACACATCCGCTGGATCCCTTTGAACGCAGTTCTGGAGTGGAATACGGAAAACCGGTTACGATAGGGGATCATGTATGGATTGGAGGAAGGGCCATCATCAATCCTGGCGTTACAATAGGGAGTCATTCCGTTGTCGCCTCAGGGGCCGTCGTAACAAAGGATGTTCCTGAAGGCGTTGTTGTCGGTGGAAATCCAGCGAAGGTCATCAAGCATATCGAAGGAATTAAATAAGCAGAGTCCACTGAGTGGCTCTGCCCCTGTTTTACGTTAAATTTCCCTCAAGGCTTCCGCGATTGCAGTATCGCCAGAGATTAAATCAAATGAACGCTTATAGGTATTTTCATCGGTCAATGAAGCAAGAATCGTTCGAGCCACATCTTCACGGGCAATCGATCCTCTTTCCAATTCCTCGGCGGCGGTCACTTTGCCCGTTCCCGGTTCATTAACCAGACCGCCAGGCCGAATGATCGTATAATTTAAATCGCTTTGTAACAATGCCCTATCCGCATAGTGCTTGGCCACATAATACGGTTTGATGGCTTCATTCCAGTTTTCGCGATTATTGGCCTGAAAAGCACTCACCATGATGAATCGGTCGATTCCCAGGTTTTCTGCCGCTTCAATCGTTTTAACTGCACCATCCAGATCAATCAACAGCGTTTGATCAGCACCGGTGCTACCTCCGGACCCTGCTGTGAACACGATGGCATCGCAGCCTTTTGCCGCATTCGCAATCTCATCCACTGATCCAGTTAAACTGACGACTGCAGATTCAATTCCATTTTTCTTTAAATGCTCACTTTGTTCTTCTTTGCGAACCATTGCCCGTACACTATGATCCGGGCTGTCGTTTAATAAATCTACAAGATGTTTACCGATCTGCCCATTTGCCCCAACTACGAATACTTTCATAAAGTCAGCTCCCATAATGTTTAGTTTGGTTTCCCTCCAAATTATTTCATGGACTCAGAACATTATCAAACAATCAGCCCGCCGATTCAGCTTTAACATTGGAAAAAGTTTGGCAACTCACCCTATTCTATTTTATAATAAGAACAACACGTGTTCTTCAGAAACACAAAGGGGAGGTGTAAAGATGGCAATACGAATGTTAATGCCACCTTCTGCAGCGTCTCATGCAAAGCCTAGTATTGGAGGCGATACTTTGCATGGGGTTGAATTAAGCTAAATTTAATCGCCCGCCTTATCATTTCTAATATTCGGCTTTGCACCTTATTTCATTCTTAATAAAGAATAAGGGGCTGGCAGAAATGAAGTATGTAAAAGCGACGGCCGTTTTACCTGAAAAGCTGATCGTTGAAATTCAAAAGTATGTGCAAGGTGAAACCATATATATCCCTAAACCCGAAAAAGCCCATCACAAATGGGGAACCCGTTCGGGATCAAGGGAATTGATCGATGACCGAAATGCCTCTATAAAATATGCTTTCAAAGACGGGCATTCCATCCATCAATTAGCCGAGGAACATTTTCTCTCCGCGGAAACCATCAAGAAAATCGTATATTCTAAATAAAGATTACACGGGTAGCACTGATAATGATATCAGTGCTATTTGTATGCCGAGTATGTTTCTTAGTCGTTTCCCCCCTTTTAAAGCAGATGCAATTTATGTAAAGTAAAGAGAAACGGTAACACTTGAAGAAACAGGAGTGAAGAAAATGGAACCTTTTATCAGGAGCGAGCAGTATAACTTCATAAAATCCCAAACACAAATTCTCATAAATGGACACGCGACTGCCAACGATAAGGATGTGATCAACACCCTGAAAACAGTCGCCAAAGAAAGGGTACTAAGCTTATTCAGTGACTTGAGCGAAGAGCAAAAACAACTGCTGGATCCAGTGGATACCATCAAAGATCCCGCACAAGCCGAAGCCTTTCTACTACAGGTGAAGCCATTTGTGATCCCATTTAAAGAAGTAACCGAAAAAACGATAAAAAAACTATTTCCTAAAGCAAAGAAATTAAAAACCCCTTTGTTGGAAAACATCGATTTGAGAGAGATTTCATACCTGGGATGGGATGATGTCGGATCCGGAAAGAAATTCATCATTGCCCCCCATCATCATAAACTCACCGGATTGCATGGAACCATTAAACCTGCCAACAAAAAAGGGATCTGTGCCATATGCAGCCGCTTTGAAGAAGTAGGGATGTTCATGTCTGAAACAAAAGGAACCGTCCAAGGGACATTCATTAAAAAAGGGAATTATATTTGTCTGGACAGCATGAAATGCAACCAGAACATAACCACTTTGGATAAAATGACCGACCTGATCGAACGGCTGAAATAAAACGGAAAAGCAATCCTTCAATGGAGAAGGATTGCTTTTTGCCCTTGTTAAAAAACTCTCATTTTGTCCTGCTATGGAATTCTAGTATAATGGAAACAATACATGAAAGAAGGAATGGATATATTGAAAAGCAAAATGAATCAGTTGTTCGAAGACCAAAAAAATGTTCATGTGCTATATTCCTATAATGAAATGGAAAATTACATTAAACAAGTTTTAAGTTATATCCAAGATGGCATCATGGCGGGGGATTACGTCATTCTTGTTGAAAATGACCGTATTTACCCCATTATCCATAAAGAACTAACTCGGTTAACGAAAGATCAAATGAAGCTCCTTCACTTTGTGAACAACTTCGATTTCTATTGCTCAAGCGGCAGTTATCATCCTCCTGCAATCGAAGAATACTTTAATAAAACGGTTCAGCCCTATGTCGAAAATAAAATCTCTTTCCGATCATGGGCACATGTGGAATGGGCAACCTTGGAAGAGCCCCTGCATATCATAGAGGAATTTGAGAGAACAGTAGACAAAGCTGTAAATCTGCTGTCATTTCCATTAATTTGTGCGTACAAAGGTGAGAGGATGCCAGAATACCTGAAAACCATTTTGCTGGAAACACATCCTTATGTTCTAGAAGACGATGATATCACCATCTGTGAACAATACTTGCCATCTGTTTGAAATAATACACTTACACGCTTAGGAATTCCCCTAAGCGTGTTTTTTCCGTTGCATTTATCATGAATCCCTCGTGTATTTATACGGCATTAATTCACCGACCTTCGTCTTTACCGTTCCCCATTAATATTCAGGATGACAAAGCACTCTTTTGCATAATCCGAGATTAATTCCCGACACATCCCACACGGGCTAACCACTTTAAAAGCTCTTTCTTCATCATCGGAATAGGGATGCTTAACCGCCACGATGGTATCGAATCCCTTTTCCCCGTCCGATATCGCCTTGCCGATCGCAATGGCTTCTGCACATACAGTAACCCGGCCAATATACGCTTCAATACGTTAACGCAGCAGAACTCGTTTTTAATGCAGCGCCAACATGATGCCTATTTTCCTCGTAAAGACCTCTAATCTTGCAGCTTCTATTAAATCACGATCCGACTCATTCAATGGATAAGTTTTGATGACTGGACCTCCTTCTCTTCTAATATTTCATACAGGAATTTTTTTTAACGCTTCTAAAGCCAATAAGCGGAAATAAGAAGCAGCTGGAAAAAGTGCTTTTTCATCTACTATAAACTTAGGATGATGCAGGTCATAAGGACCGCCCGACCCTATCATGACGAAAGCACCTGGAATTTTTTCTTGGTAAAAAGCGAAGTCTTCCCCTATTGAACTAGCTTCCAAGGTTTTTGTCGTGTAACCTGCTGTGTCTCCAACCTGAAGCGCCAAATCTGCCCATTCAGGCGTATTATCAACTGATGGCGGGCCAGGATGCCATGATAATTCAACATTTGCATTGAATGTTTCACTAATACCGTGCAGGACCTGTTTCATACGTTTCTGAACGAACTCTCGTTGAGTTTTACTGAAGGTGCGGACGGTTCCTTCCATATATGCACTATCCGGGATAACGTTCCACGTTGAGCCGCTATGAATTTGGGTGATGCTCAAAACCGCGGACTCTTTTGGCGCCACATTGCGGCTGATGATGGTTTGCAACGTTGAGATAATATGTCCTGTTATGATAATCGGATCATTACCCTCTTCCGGTTTGGCCGCATGAGAACCAGTTGCTTTAACATGCACTTCAAAGCGATCGACTCCCGCTGTCAGAGCTCCATGTTTTGTCCCTAACTCCCCAACTTGCAATGTCGGATCATTATGAAGGCCAAAAATCACATCCACATCATCCAGCACACCGGTTTCCATTAAAGCACTTGCACCATGCCCCGTTTCCTCCGCAGGCTGAAAAATCAAGCGAATCGTTCCGGATAGATTTCTTTCTTCTTTTTTTAATAAAAAAGCAGTCCCCAAAATGACGGAAGTGTGAAAATCATGACCACATGCATGCATCACGCCGCTGTGCCTTGAAGGAAAATCCACCTCAGATTGCTCTAAAATTGGTAAAGCATCAATATCGGAGCGAAGAGCTATCGTAGGTCCCGGCTTACTCCCTTTTATCTCAGCTACGACACCAGTTTTCAATGGGAAATCAAGTATCTTGATATCTTGAGTTTGAAGCGCTTCTTTAATTTTTTTTGTCGTTTCAAATTCTTGGTTTGATAATTCAGGTGTCATATGAAGATCGCGTCTGAATTCCAATAAATAATTTTCCAATTCTACATTGCTCATGGTCAACGGTTGTCCATCTCCTTAAAAATCCGAATAGTAAAGAACGAAAGCTAATAGCCAAGGAATATCAATTGAAACAGCTTTCAAATAAGCTATTTGATTAACGTATAAAGACTGAGCTCTAATTTAGGTCGAGTCATAAGCACCATAACAATGTTTTCCGGAAATGATAAATGTGTATATTCCGAATATTTAACATTGACAATTTATTATATAAGATGCTACCATTTGATTTAATTTCTATATTATATTAACGTATCAACCCGAAAAAGGATTCAATTTAGTAGAAAACAAGTAAGGAAATATATAGTCGGAAGAAACCCTCTTCTAAACTGAAGCGGGTTTTATTTCAGCATTAATTCATAGTAAACCAGTAAGGATATTACCATTATAAATCCCCTGCGTTTAAAAGTGAAGACATAAAGGAGCAATTGACACATGAAAAAGAAAACTGTAAAGCTTGGTGTATTTTTGGCCGGAACAGGACATCACGTTGCTTCCTGGAGACATCCTAACGCCAATCCGAAAGGTAATATGAGCATCGATTATTTTAAAGGGTTGGCCCAGACTGCCGAAAAAGGTTTATTTGACTTATTATTTTTGGCAGATAGTTTGTCAGTTGCAAAGGACTCGCATCCTAATATTCTGACTCGATTCGAGCCATTGACCCTGTTATCTTATCTAGCCTCGGCGACTTCCAATATTGGTTTGGTTTCAACGGCCTCCACCACTTACGAAGAACCCTTTAATGTTGCTAGGAAATTTGCTTCTTTAGACCATATTACCTCCGGCCGCGCTGGCTGGAACGTAGTCACAACGTCCCTTGCCTCCACTGCAGTAAACTTCAATAAGTCAGAACATTTAGAACATGGACTCCGTTATAAAAGGGCGACTGAATTTGTTGAAGTTACCAAGAAATTGTGGGACTCATGGGAAGACGATACATTGGTCATCGATAAAGAAACTGGCCAATTCATTGATGAAAGCAAGTTTCATGAAATCAATCACCAAGGTGAGTTTTTCAATGTAAAAGGACCATTAAATATTTCCCGCTCCCCCCAGGGGCATCCGGTCATTGTACAAGCAGGCTCTTCTGGCCCTGGGCAATTGCTTGCAGCAAAGCACGCAGAGATCGTCTTTACTGCCCAGGAGAACAAGGAGGACGCGGTTTCATTTTACCATGAATTAAAAGGTCAATTGGCCGCTTTCAATCGGGAGAAAAACAGCTTGAGCATCATGCCAGGTTTGTTCCCGATTGTGGGACAGACCGAGAAGGAAGCCAAAGAAAAGTACGAGGCATTGCAGGAGCTGATCATTCCCGAAATAGGATTGGCTGTTATGGGAAGATATTTTGGAAATGTGGATTTTTCGAACATCCCTTTGGATACACCGTTCGCTGATATTACGCTACCAGAACATGTAGACGGCATCCAAAGTAAATATGATTTGATCGTTAAACGGGCGATCAATGAAAATTTGACGTTACGTCAGACATATCAGTGGGTTGCAGGATCACGTGGACATCATATCGCAATTGGAACACCAACGCAGATTGCGGATAAGATTGAAGATTGGGTGAATGGAAATGCGGCTGATGGCTTTAATATCATGCCAGCCCTCTTGCCTGATTCTTTAACGGATTTTGTAGAACTTGTTGTCCCTGAACTGCAATCGAAAGGAATTTTCCGTACTGAGTATGAAAGCAACACATTACGAGGGAATCTCGGCTTGGATAAACCGGCCAACCAATATTCCCAGCTTTAAACACTTACACCTGACGGATAGTTCTCAAAGACGGAATCACCCACCCGAAGAGGAATTAACTAGATAGAGTATAGGAGGCGCAAGATGAGTCAAACATTTCGTGAAGTACGTGTAGAAGATGTGGATAAATTCCTCCAATTAACATTGGATGCTTATGCGAGTATTAGAGAGTTGGATATTCACTTCTCTGCAGCAACGGCCACGAGGGAGGAAGCGATAAAGCATATATCCGAAAATAAGGTATATGTCCTGGAGGAAAATGGGATATTTATTTCGACCGTATCGATTCGGTTGCCTTGGGGCCCTAATCCTGGCCCGCTCGTATTGCCACACATAGGCTGGTTCGCTACAAACCCTGCATATAAGCGTCAAGGAATAGGGAAAAAAGTGCTGTCATGGCTCGAAGAAGAAATTTTGAAGAAGCAACTGCGAGCCCCTGCGGTTACGCTCGGAACCGCGGATAATCATCCATGGCTAAAGGAAATGTACGAAAAAAGTGGATTTGAAGAGATCGGGCAAAAAGATTTAGGCAAAGGCCATCTCACAATTTATTTGAGGAAAATCTTGCAGCCTGGACAATATCAAGCTTGGACTGAAAAACATAATCAAACCATTTAATAACAGGAGGTAAATAACGATGAAAAAAATTCTTTCCCTTGGACTCGCATTACTTTTCATATTAGTACTTGCAGCATGTGGCAATTCAAAACAAGAGAATGCGGCCAATGATTCCGAACAAAAAACAATTAAAGTGGGATCCACTGGCCAAAGCTATCCAAATGGTTATCAAGAGGATGGTAAATTAATAGGTTTTGACGTAGAACTTACAGAACTCATCGCCAAGAATTTAGGATACAAGGTAGAGTGGGTCACTTCTGATTTCAGTGGGATAATGGGGCAATTGGGATCAGGTAAACTGGACACCGTTGCGAATGCCGTTGCTATAACACCGGAACGCGAAGAGCAATTTAATTTTACAGAGCCGTATAGTTATTATGGTGCACAAATTGTATCAAGCACAAAAAACGATGATATTAAAGGTTTGGCTGATCTTAAAGGCAAGACCGTTTCCGGTGTGCTGGGGTCTAATAACGTCACAAACCTAGAAAAATATGATAAAAATGGCGAAATCAAAATACGAACCTATGAAACCCGGGATGGTGCGATGCAAGATGCCATTAACAACCGTGTAGATGGCTATATCAATTCCCGCCCAATCCTTGTTGCCGAGATAAAGAAAAATGATCTTCCGCTAAAACTGGTTGGCGATCCAGTGGCCTATGAAAATGTAGGGTATCCATTTACCAAAACAGAAAAAGGCAAAAAATTAAATGATGAATTCACGGCAGAAATCAAAAAACTTAAAGAAGATGGTACATTAGCGAAGCTGTCCAATAAATATTTTGGTGAAGACATCACCACGAATTCCGGCGAATAAGCATAGCGGAGGTTTTAAAGCATTATGAATTTTGATTTACAATATATGTTGGAAATTTCCCTGCAAATCGCAAAATTTATTCCAATCACTCTGGTTTTAGCCATCATTTCGATGGCTTTAGCCATTATTATCGGACTTGTAGTAGCCTTAATAAGAAATAGCAATATATTTGGAATCACCCAATTGGCAGGCTTATATATCTCTTTATTCCGTGGAATGCCAACATTGGTACAATTATTCATCATTTATTACGGTTTACCACAGTTATTCCCGTCGTTGTCAACGATGGAAGCAATGACGGCGGCAATCATTGGATTTAGTTTGAAGGAATCCTCTTATTTAGCAGAAATTTTTCGAGCTGGTTTGAACTCCGTGGACAAAGGGCAGATGGAAGCGGGCCTTGCAACAGGCATGAAAAGAGTGCAGATTTACTCGCGAATCATATTACCACAGGCTGCTTTAAATGCATTGCCCGCAACAGGGAATACATTTATATCTTTGATTAAAGAAACGTCCCTTGCCTTTACATTAGGAATTACGGAACTATTTGCAGAGGGAAAAATTATTGCATCCGCTAACATGCGCTTTTTCGAGACGTATTTGGTGGTTGGCTTGATTTACTGGCTATTGGTTATTCTTTATTCTTGGATACAAAAATACCTGGAAATTTGGCTCAGCAAACCACTTAGAAGGTGATCATATGATAAAAGTAAGAAACTTATCTAAATATTTTGATGATAAACAAGTATTGAACGATATTAACTTGGAAATAAGAACCGGGGAAGTTGTCGCCATTATTGGCCCTTCAGGTTCTGGAAAATCAACGTTATTACGCTGTCTGAACTTGTTGGAAAAGCCCAACAGCGGCACCATCGAAATCAAGGATGTAAAATTGGATACCCAAAAATATAAAGAGAAAGACGCCTATCAATTAAGACAGCAAACAGCGATGGTATTCCAACACTATAACCTTTTTAAAAATAAAACGGCCTTAAAAAACGTGATTGAAGCATTGCTTGTCAGCAAAAAAATGAAAAAAGAGGAAGCCATTCAAATCGGCGTTGATTTATTGAAACGGGTTGGCTTGGAAAAACAAGTCCAACAATACCCCGCTACCTTATCCGGCGGGCAACAGCAGCGTGTCAGCATCGCTAGGGCATTAGCTGTGAAACCACATGCCATTTTATTTGATGAACCTACCTCCGCTCTAGATCCCGAGTTGGTTAATGAGGTTTTACAAGTCATACGGGAGTTAGCGAAAGAGGATACCACAATGGTGATCGTGACGCACGAAATGCAATTTGCCAAGGAAGTTGCTGACCATGTCATATTCATGGCAGACGGACATATTATCGAACAAGGCACCCCAGAACAAGTAATTGAGCATTCTCTTAATCCGCGAACTCAGCGTTTTTTACGGCAGATGGGAGATGAAACGGAAGGATCTGCCAGGCAAAAAAGGAAGTGAAGTGCATGAACACGGAAAGGTTATCTGAAATGATTTATCATTCCAATYCGTTGGTAAATGAAGGAGTATTACAAGCTGCAATTGATGGACTTCTTGATTATCTTGCTGTTTCCTATCAAACGAAATCCGAAAAGGAAATTAAGATTTTAAAGCAAATCATTTTGGAAGAAGGCGGAAATGGGACGAGTTACTTGATTGGAAGCCACATACATGCAACAAGATCCCAGGCCGCACTCTTCAATGGCTTTCAAGCTCATTTACTAGATTATGATGATGTGCATTCAGACGTACGAGGTCATCCAAGCGCAGTCATTTTGTCTGCTTTGTTAGCAGTTGGAGAACCTGAAATGACAGGAAAACGTTTTTTAGCTGCCTATGTGGTTGGTGTGGAAATCATGGCTCGGTTCGGGGAAGCTATGAACCCATATCATTATACAAAAGGCTGGCATAATACAGCTACACTTGGCGTAATAGCTGCAGCTGGTGCGGTTGCGTATTTACGGGAATACTCACCACGCTTAATAGCTGAAACCATGAGTCTTGCAGCTACCCAATCGGCGGGTTTACGACTCCAATTTGGCACTGTAATAAAGCCGCTCCATGTAGGGATTGCCGCTAAAAACGCTGTGGATTCCGCTGATTGGATTCGGATGGGATTACATAGCAACCCCGACTTTTTGAATGATAAGAATGGATTCTTTGAGGTATATGCAGAAAATGGAGTTCCCGATTTGACGGAAAATTGGGGAAAGACATGGCGGATCGTAACACCGGGATTATGGTTTAAACAGTACCCTTTTTGTTCTGCTGCGGCACATGGCGCTGATGCAGCTGTCTTTTTACATAAGACGTACGATTTGTCGGAAGAAGATATTGAATCGGTGAGTGTTTGCTTTCCTCCAAATGGTGATTCCGCTTTGATTCACCATAGCCCTTCAACCGGTGAAGAAGGAAGATTTTCGATTGAGTATATTGTATGGCTCGCACTTACAGGCAAGCCCCTGACCTTTGCTTCTTTTGAATCGAAACCTCTTCCCCATTCATGGAGAAAATCCTTGCAAAAAGTAAATAGGGAGACGGATGCAACGATCAAGCCTGCCAAAGCAGCACTCCCAGTGGGAAGATTTACAATTGTGACCGTGACCACAACGAGTGGGGACGTACTATCGAAACGAATCGATACACCTAAAGGAAGTCCTGGGAACCCATTAACAAAACCCCAGCTAATAGAAAAATTGCATAAAGCCATAGGAGATGAAGTAGAGACAGAGAAAATAATAGCGGCTGTCCATGCACTGAATCACACATCACTTGGCGTTCTTCAAGAAGCTGACTATAGAAGCTGACTGAAAGTAAATTAGGCGAACAGTATTTATGCTGCTCGCCTATTTTGTTTACCATCAATACGGTATCTTTATACGTGAGATGAGTTTCGGCGTTTTACTCGTGAATTTGGCGCTTTACTCGTGAATTCCGGGCATTTACTCGTGAGTTTCGGCGCTTTACTCGTGAATTCGGCCCTTTTACTCGTGAGTTTCGGCGTTTTACTCGTGAATTCGGCTCTTTTACTCGTGAGTTTTGACGTTTTACTCGTGAATTCGGAGCATTTACTCGTGAGTACATATTTCCCACCACAGAAAAAAAAGAAGCGCCATAATGGCACTTCTTTTTTTTTGAATTTAAGGCAATACGGTTGCACCCATCAAGTAGCGGTCCACTTCTCTTGCCACTTCTCGGCCTTCATTGATTGCCCAAACGATGAGGCTTTGCCCTCTTCTTGCATCTCCGGCAGCGAAAACTCCTTCGACATTCGTTCTGTATTCGCCATAGACGGCATCAATTTTTTGATTGACTGTTTCTACGCCAAATTGAGTTAATAGCGGCATTTCCGTTCCTTCAAATCCGATTGCGATGAAAACGAATTGTGCAGGCCATACTTTTTCAGTTCCTGGAACTTCCCTGAAAATGTACATTCCGTCATCGCCTTTGATTTTTTCCATGGAGATTGTGTGCAGTTCTTTAACGTTGCCATTTTCATCGGCGACGATTTTTTTTGTTTGGATTGAATATTGACGCGGATCTGCACCGAATTTCGCTTCCGCTTCTTCATACGCATAATCAAGGGAAAAGACATTCGGGTAGGCCGGCCACATATTATCAGATGTACGGGCCGTCGGAAGGATTGGATGCTTCCCGAATTGTACGACGCTCTTACATCCCTGGCGAAGGGCAGTTGCGACACAGTCAGCTCCTGTATCCCCGCCGCCGATGACGATGACATCCTTCCCCTTTGTGTCTATAAACTTGCCGTCTTCAAACTTGGAGTCCAACAGGCTTTTAGTCGATGTAGTCAAGTAATCCATTGCAAGGTGAATGCCTGATGCCCCGCGTCCTTCAATTACCAGGTCACGCTGCTTTTGGGCACCTGTGCAAAGGATGACTGCATCATACTGATCTTGCAGTTCTTCAGCTGTTATATCTTTGCCTACTTCTGTATTGGTAATGAAATCGATGCCTTCCTGGGTCAATAATTTGATTCGGCGTGCAACGATATCCTTTTCAAGTTTCATGTTCGGGATTCCGTATGTCAACAGCCCGCCTGCACGGTCTGAGCGCTCATAAACCGTGACCGAATGACCTGCTTGATTCAACTGGTCGGCACTCGCCATTCCTGCCGGGCCTGAACCGATGATGGCAATTTTCTTGCCGGTCCTGCTTTCAGGGATGCGAGGCGTTATCCAGCCATTTTCAAATCCTTTATCGATGATGGTCCGTTCTATGTTCTTGATGGTAACGGCAGGATCGCTTATCGCTACCGTACAAGACCCTTCACAAGGGGCCGGGCAGACGCGCCCGGTGAATTCAGGGAAATTATTTGTTTTCGATAAACGGTCCAATGCTTCTTTCCATCTGCCGCGGTACACCAAATCATTCCACTCCGGAATAAGGTTATGAATCGGACAGCCCGTAGTGACTCGGTTCAATTCCATGCCCATATGGCAGAAAGGGGTGGCGCAGTCCATACACCGCGCTCCCTGTTTACTTAACTTTTCGTCAGAGAAAGGAGCTGTATACTCTCTCCAGTCGTTTAAACGAGTGAGAGGATTCCGGTCTTTTGGTTTTTCTCGCGGATAATCCATAAATCCTGTTGCTTTTCCCATCTTTCTCTCCCCTTCCTTACTGCATCACAGCTTGTTTAGTGATTTTTTTATCTTGAACGGCATTTGCTTGGAATGCACTCATGATCGCTTCTTCATCCGATAGCCCTGCACGCTTCTGCTCATTGATGCTTTTGATCATCCGTTTGTAATCTTTCGGAATGACTTTTACGAATTTCTTGGCGAAATCCTCCCAGTTCTCCAGTACATACGATGCTTTGGCACTTTCTGTATAATGAAGGTGGCTGTAAAGCATTTCTTTTACTTCGTTGGCATCATCCATATCATCAAGCGTCTCGAATTCTATCATTTCGCCATTGCATAATGCCTTGAATTCTTCTGCATCATCAGCAAGTACATAAGCGATGCCGCCTGACATGCCTGCCGCAAAGTTTTTGCCGACGTCACCCAGAATGACCACGCGTCCGCCAGTCATATACTCACAGCCATGATCTCCAATTCCTTCAACGACGACATTGGCTCCACTGTTCCGTACGGCAAATCTTTCTCCCGCACGCCCATTAATGTAGGCCTCGCCGCTTGTTGCACCATATAAGGCGATATTTCCGGCAATTACATTGTCCCCGGCCTCGATCTGATTTCCAGAAGGTGCCGTGACAATGATCTTCCCGCCAGATAAGCCTTTCCCAACATAGTCATTCACATCACCAGTCAAATACATCGACATCCCCTTTGGAATGAACGCACCGAAGCTCTGGCCCGCCGATCCTGTAAAACGAAGTGTGATCGTATCTTCAGGCAACCCTTCCTCACCGTAGCGTTTGGATACTTCACTGCCGACGATCGTTCCGACCACACGGTTCACATTGGTAATCGGGAAGCTGACATCCACCTGGGTTTGGTCATTTAAAGCAGGCTCCACAACAGGTAAAATCTCACGGATATCCAAAGATTCTTCTATTTTATGGTTTTGCGGAAGTTGATACGTACGAATCCCCTCCGGTTGGAAAAGAAGTGTCGTCAAGTCCAGATGCTTCGCTTTCCAATGGTTTTGYGCCCGCTCGCTCACTTGTAAAACATCAGTGCGGCCGACCATTTCTTCCAGTGTTCTAAAGCCAAGCTCAGCCATCGTTTCCCGGACTTCCTCAGCGATGAAGCGCATGAAATTCACGACATGATCCGCATCTCCAGTGAATTTGCTGCGAAGTTCAGGGTTTTGGGTAGCTACCCCGACAGGACATGTATCCAAATGGCAAGCACGCATCATGACACAGCCTAGGACCACAAGCGGTGCTGTAGCAAAGCCGAATTCTTCCGCTCCAAGGATAGCTGCCATGACCACATCGCGTCCCGTCATTAACTTCCCATCCGTTTCAAGGACGACACGGCTGCGCAGGCCATTCAGCATCAATGTTTGGTGTGCTTCGGCAAGACCCAGCTCCCAAGGAAGACCAGTATGTTTGATACTCGTTTTTGGTGATGCACCCGTACCGCCATCATACCCGCTGATAACGATGACATCTGCGGCTCCTTTGGCCACGCCGGCTGCGATCGTGCCTACGCCTGCTTTTGACACAAGCTTGACGCTGATCCTGGCATCACGGTTCGCATTTTTCAAATCATGGATCAGCTGTGCCAAATCTTCAATCGAATAGATATCGTGATGCGGAGGCGGTGAAATCAGGCCGACACCCGGTGTGGAACCGCGGACCTCTGCAACCCAAGGATATACTTTGTTTCCGGGCAGCTGGCCGCCTTCACCCGGCTTAGCACCTTGCGCCATTTTGATTTGAAGTTCATCGGCATTAACAAGGTAATGGCTTTTCACTCCAAAACGGCCGGACGCAATTTGTTTAATACCGCTGCGGCGATTATCGCCGTTTTCATCCAGTTGGTAACGGCTAGGATGCTCCCCGCCTTCACCGCTATTGCTTTTTCCGCCTAAACGGTTCATCGCGATCGCTAATGTTTCATGTGCTTCCTGACTCAATGAACCGAATGACATCGCGCCCGTTTTGAATCGGCTGACGATGGTTTCCACGGATTCCACTTCATCTATTGAAATGCTTTGGCGTTTTTGATCGAACGAGAATAAATTCCGTAAAAACCCAAGTCTCTCTTCATTCGCCAAGTTTGAATATTGCTTAAATAAATTATAATCGCCTTTCCGGCACGCCCATTGCAATGTATGGATCGTTTTAGGATTGAAAGCATGATGTTCCCCTGTTTTTCTCCATTGAAAATCACTTCCGCTTTCAAGCGTTTCATCAAGGGAATCGGCTGCAGCTTTCCTATGGCGAATCAACGCTTCATCTGCGATCGTTACCAAATCGATTCCACTAAGCTGCGATGCCGTACCGCTGAAATAGCGTTCGATTACATCAGCACCGATTCCGACCGCTTCGAAAATTTGTGCGCCGCGATAACTTTGAATCGTTGAAATCCCCATTTTCGACATCACTTTTACGATGCCTTCTGTCACAGAGCTTACATATTTCCTTACCGTTTCTTCGTAGCTGGTGGCCAAACTGCCTTCCAATACCGCCTGCTTATATGTTTCATAGGCAAGATACGGGTAAATCGCATCCACTCCATACCCGATTAGGGATGCATAATGATGGACTTCCCTTGCTTCCCCCGATTCAACGATAATGCTCACCTTCGTACGGTTACCATGGCGGATCAGCTCTTGATGAAGGGCGCTCGCAGCCAGCAGGGAAGGAATCGCAGCTTTTTCTTTGCTCATATCCTTGTCAGATAATATCAAAAGGCTGACACCATCAGCGATCGCTTGTTCCGCTTCACGGCAGATGCGATCGAGTTCACTCTCTAAATCTTCTGAAAATAAAGTGTGAATGACTTTGCTCCTGAATTCAGGATAGGCATTTTCTTTCAACTGCTGCATTTGACCCGGCGTCAAAACAGGCGAATCCAATTGAATGCGGCGGCTGTTCGTTTCATCCGGCTTCAGCAAATCTCCTTCCGCACCGAGAAATGTCATCGTTGACGTGACGATCTGTTCACGCAGCGAATCGATCGGCGGATTGGTTACCTGTGCAAAAGATTGCTTGAAATAGTTGAAAAGCGATTGCGGGCGATCTGATAAGACCGCTAACGGAATGTCATTGCCCATGCTGCCCAGTGGATCTTTGCCTTCGTTAATGACCGGCAGTAAATACTTTTGGACATCTTCATACGTGTATCCAAACGCTTTTTGCCTGAATAATAAATCACTCAAAGGCTCCCCTTCGAGCACAGGTTCTTCGTCACTTAATTGAACAAGCTGTTCGTCCAGCCATTGCTGGTATGGATTTTCCTCGGCCATTTCCGACTTGATCTCTTCATCGGAAACAATACGGCCTTCCTCTAAATCTATTAAAAGCATTCTGCCTGGACTTAAACGATCTTTATATAATACATTCTCCGGCTCCACATCGATCACGCCGACTTCAGAGGAGAAAATGATGTAATCATCTTTTGTTACATAATACCTTGCCGGCCTTAAACCATTTCTATCCAGGATGGCACCGATTTGCTTGCCATTCGTAAAGGATATGGCCGTCGGTCCATCCCATGGCTCCATGAGCATGCTATGATATTCGTAAAATGCTTTCTTTTCCTTCGTCATATGCGGATTTTCCGTCCACGGTTCAGGAATGAGCATCATCGCCGCATGTGCCGGTTTACGCCCGGCAAGCACGAAGAATTCAAGTGCATTATCAAGAATCGAGGAATCACTGCCGTCTATATCCAGAATAGGCAGGACCTTTTGCAGGTCATCCCCGAATGCTTCCGAAACAAACTGCTGCTCACGTGCTTTCATCCAATTCACATTGCCTCTAAGCGTATTGATTTCACCATTATGGATCAGGTAACGGTTTGGATGTGCCCGTTCCCAGCTAGGAAAAGTATTCGTACTGAAGCGGGAATGCACTAAAGCGAAAGCGGAAACGAAAGACTCCTGTTGGAGATCAAGATAAAAAGCATCCACCTGCTCTGGCGTCAACAATCCTTTGTATACGATCGTAGCACTTGAAAGGCTGGCAAAATAAAAACGATTGCCGCGTTCCCGGGCCCAGTTTTCAGCTTGTTTTCTGATAACGAACAATTTGCGCTCAAAAGCTAAATCATCGGTAATCTCTACACTTGCCCCGATGAATACTTGGCGGATCGTCGGACATGTCTCCTTGCCGACCTCCCCGATTTTCGTTGCATCAACAGGAACCGTTCTCCAGCCTAATAACGTTTGGCCCTCTTGTTCGATAAATGCATTCAAACGAGCTTCGATTTCATTCCGTTCATCATCATTGTTAGAGAAAAAGAGCATGCCTACACCATAGCGTCCTTTTGCCGGCAAATTCATTTCCGGGCATGCCAGCCTGAAATATTCATCAGGAATCTGTACCATTAATCCTGCGCCATCTCCTGTAAGGGGATCGCTGCCTTGTCCGCCGCGATGATCTAATTGGCACAGCATATTCAGTCCTT
The DNA here is from genome assembly GCF_056401795.1 of Peribacillus sp. P4_D6. Classification (NCBI taxonomy): domain Bacteria; kingdom Bacillati; phylum Bacillota; class Bacilli; order Caryophanales; family Bacillaceae; genus Peribacillus; species Peribacillus sp. P4_D6. The sequence goes on along the minus strand of NZ_JBFUIQ010000006.1, from coordinate 27,152 downwards.
GTTTGACGATGTCATGTGTAGCATGCCCTTTTAAATGAGCGTATAAACCGATTCCACATGCATCATGTTCAAATTCAGGATGGTAGAGCCCTTGTGCTTTTGGTATTTGATTGTATGTCATATTAATCGCCCCCATCGTATTCTTACACCGTTATGTCACTTACATTTATTCTAGGTTTTCAAATCGATATAAACAATATATAATTCTAGTAGAATCCATCTCAATTTGAGATGAATGGCAGGAGGATGAATAAATGGAACTACGACAATTACGTTATTTTGTTGAAGTCGCCGAGAGGGAACACGTCTCAGAAGCCGCAGAGCATCTGCATATCGCACAATCAGCAATCAGCCGGCAAATCTCCAGACTGGAAGATGAGCTTGGCGTACTTTTATTCGAGAAAGTCGGCCGGAATATCCAGTTAACCCCAATTGGTAAAATTTTCTTGATCCATGCCAAAACGGCGATACAGGCGATTGAATATGCCAAATATCAAATTGAGGAATTTTTGGACCCTGAACACGGAAGCATTAAAATCGGGTTCCCGACCAGCCTCTCCACCCATTTACTGCCTACCGTCATTTCCGCTTTTAAAGATGAGCAGCCGAATATCGGCTTCCACTTAAGACAGGGATCTTATTCCTCTTTAAAGGAAGCGGTCAAAAATCGCGAAATCGGATTAGCCTTCCTTGGACCGATCCCGACAAACGATCCAGATATCGAGGGTCATATCCTGTTTACGGAAAACATATCCGCTTTACTGCCAATCACTCACCCATTGGCTGATAGGAAGAGTGTGCGCCTAAGTGATTTAAGAAATGATCCCTTTGTCTTGTTTCCAAAAGGATATATCTTTCACACTATCGCTCTCGAAGCGTGCAAAGCAGCCGGTTTCACACCGAACATCGCCTCGGAAGGTGAAGACATGGATTCCATAAAAGGGCTCGTTTCTGCCGGAATCGGAGTCAGTCTGCTCCCTGACAGTACCTTTTATGAAGTCATTCCAAGACTCACTGTCAAGATCCCGATCGATACGCCCGAAGTCAAACGGACGGTCGGCATCATCACTCCTAGAAACAGGGACTTGGCTCCATCAGAAAAACTTTTTTACCAATTTGCCAAAAAGTTCTTCTCTGTTCTCGAACAATATCAATAAAACATGGCCTTCAAAACTGTTAATGGAAATTGAAGATGGGACAGATCTTCCCATAAATATTTCACTAGACAACTTACCTATAGCCCACTGAACGAATAGTGTATCAAGATTATTCGTTCAGGAGGAATTTACATGCAACCCACCCATTCACATCTTGCTTGGCATGAGACACTCGAGCTTCATGAGTTGGTCGCCTCCCAGTCCAATGCCCTTATGAAATTTAAAATTGCTTATCCAAAAATAAAAGACCCCATTCTAAAAACGATATATAAGCAAACGATCGACACCCTTACCCAAAACATCATGGAGCTGCTGCAATTTTACCCGTTGACGCCTAAAACGGGCAGGGATGACGATGCATCAAGAGATGACGCATCGGCCGCCGCTGCCGGGGAATTGCTGGGCTTTGCCAAATCATCTATCAAAAATTACGCAATGGCGATTACGGAAACAGCCACCCCTTCCCTTCGAAAGGTATTTAAGAAACATTTAAATGGAGCCATCGATACCCATGCCAAGATTTTCAACTACCTTTATGAAAGAAATCTCTATCCTGCTTACGACTTGAACCAATTGCTTCAAAATGACGTCGATGTTGCCAATAAGGCTCTTTCCCAACCTTTCTAAATACAAAAAAGGCAAGCATACTGATCGCTCGCCTTTTTTGCCCCGTTCCGATTCCATTTTTCAATATAATGTTATAATATATAAGAATTGGATTTAATTAGGTCAACAGTATTCAAGAGGTGATAATCATGAAAAAGATCTATTTATCCATAATTCTATCCCTGCTCTCATTTTCTTTAGTTGCCTGTAAGGCCGATGAGCCAAAATCCGAGAATATTCTTTCAGTACCTGAGCTGACAGCAAGGGAGAAAGCCATCCTGGATAATTCAAGTGAACATTCCTTTCTTATCGATTTCAGTGTGGATGATACATACAAGGAGATGTCCGTCTGGGTCGAAAAATATGAATTTGGCAAACTTGTCGAACCTGAAATGGGACGCATGACAACGGGGATTGAAAAGAATGGGACAATCATCTTTACGACATCGAAAACGGATAATGACCAAAAACGATCGATGTTCAACGTCAGCATTCAAAACGATGATGGTACGGATACGGTTACTTATCCTGAAACCATTGATGAAATGGATTCCAGCGTATGGGGCGGTGCTGGCAAACTCAAAATAAACAGCACAAACAAGCTTGCATTGGCGAGTATATGTTACTCAAGCGGAAATGAAGGCATACGTTCACTTTCCACTGGTTTTTATGGTGATACGGAAGGACATATGGACGAGTTGAAGGAATACGATGTGGTCTACCTCCTGAGAAGTGAATTCACTAAATGAGCTGACAAATTAAAGGGGCAAGTTAAATCGAACATGCCCCTGCATTGTTTTTTCATTCCGCCCTATTTACCGCATCAAGACCTCCCCTTTCAGTCATCTCCCTAGCCTTACAGTAATCCCAATTAGCCGCCCGACGAATTACATATATTCTGCATCAAGCTAGATAAAAACTCATGCTTTAAGAGCAATTCAATATCGAAGTGGTGGAATTAGCGGATCCAAAAGCATATGAGAGTCCCCCAAGAGCTGACTCCCATAAATTCACATCCTCTTATTATTCTCATCTATATTAGTGAATTATTTAAAGTCTTTCACTTCTAAATTAATACCATCTACTTTATCTTTGTTACATTTGTTAAAAACGATCATTTAATGTTTGTCACAATTAATTCGACATCCATAAAAAGGCGGTTGAAGAAAGAGGCATTTGGGTGTATTCTTTAAAAATAAAAAACGGAAAGAAGATATTTAATTGAAGAAAATCCTCCTCCTCTTTGCAGCAGTAGTCATTGCAAGCTCTCTCGGACATCAAATAAACGGCGGATATATGGACCCTCGAAAATCCCGCCCTAGGTATATACATTTAAAATAAGGAATGATTTATAAAAGTTTGATTCTTATAATGCATTAAACTGTTAATGTTAACATTTTTAGCACATAGTAAGAGATTGGATTTAAGCAGGAAGTTACCCCAAACGCTCATTCCCAGCCTCAACCGAAAGCGTTCCTAACCCAATTGAGCAAGCTAAAATAATACCTTATGCTATTACTCTTCCTTTTTTCATTATATTTCCTCCTGATATTTATTATTGAACAGATTAATGATGTAAGAACGGCGAGTACATGAGGTTTCAGAATTAAAACACGAAGCTCCCGATCTGATATCATGCTATGACAACGCACAGGCGCAAGACACGCTCATGACAAAAACACCGCATATCATCGAGCGGTGTTTTCATTCGTTTTCTCACAAAAAAAAGGCCGTTTAACATGTAGTTAAACGGCCTTCCCCTGTTACTATTTAGCTTTCTTTACGGTTACTTTTGTTGCTTTTCCTGTATTGCCCGCTTTGTCTTTTGCTGAGACGTATAATGCGGACCCTGCTTTTTTCTTGCTGATTTTGACGGAGAAGTTCCCCTTACTATCAGCTTTTGCCGTTCCGATGTTTTTATTGCTGTGTTTCACGGTAACGGTTGAACCGATTTCCGCTTTACCTGTTACTTTTGTTGCTTTGTCGTTTACTTCATTCACCTTTGGTGCTCCTGGAGCCGTTTTATCTTTAACGATTACTTTTGCAGCTTTTCCTGTATTGCCCGCTTTGTCTTTTGCTGAGACGTATAATGCGGACCCTGCTTTTTTCTTGCTGATTTTGATGGAGAAGTTCCCCTTACTATCAGCTTTTGCCGTTCCGATGTTTTTATTGCTGTGCTTCACGGTAACGGTTGAACCGATTTCCGCTTTACCAGTTACTGAAGTAGCTTTATCGCTTACTTCATTCACTTTCGGTGCATCCGGGGCTGTTTTATCGAGAACCGTCACGGTTGCCGCCTTGCTTTCACGTTTCGCTAAGTCTGTAGCCGTGACTGAAAGTTTAGTTCCGGCCTTTTGCTTGCTGATTTTCACTTTGAAATTCCCTTTGCTGTCCGTGTTACCTGAACCAATCACTTTTTTGGCACTATTTTTGATCAAGATTTTCATGTCCGCTTGCGATTGACCCGTTACATACGTATCTTTGTCACTTAAAGCTTTGACAGTTGGCTTGTTAGGGGTTGCACCCTTATTCACGAATACTTTGATTGAAGATACTGCTAGTTTGGAAGAATCAGAGATATTCACAGTAAGCAGCTGCGCAGCTTTTTGGACCGGAATCGTAACGCTGAACGTTCCGTTGGCTGACGCCGTTCCTTTTCCGAGCGTTTTGCTTCCGCTTTTCACTTCGATCACTGACCCTTTTTTAGCTGAACCAGTCAGTTTTGTTTGCGTATCCATCACAAGATTGACTTTAGCATTCAAGTCCACTGTACTAAGTGCACTGTACGCATTCAATCTTCCGTATCCAGAGACTAAATCTTTTCCGACAGGAAGTTCTTCTTCCGGTATGATGATTTCGCCATCTTCCGGTACATAGTCCTCATAAGGGTCTACATTATCTTCTTCTTCAAAAGCGACATATTCCGATGTCTCATGAAGGATTTCCCTTACTTCATTCACTTTCAACCCAGGGTTTCCGGATAATAATAAGGCTGTGGCTGCCGCAACATGGGGAGCTGCCATTGATGTACCATCCATGTAAGTAACATTCCCGTTAGGCACAAGGCTTGGGATGGCTGTCCCTGGTGCGACCATGTCCAACTTCGATCCATAATTGGAATAATCGGATACTAAATCAAGGGCATTGGTTGCACCGACGGATATGGCGTATTTTGATGATGCAGGATAAGAAAGACCTTCCATCCCATCATTACCGCTTGCCACGACAACCATTACATTCTTGGCAGCGGCATGTTTCAAGGCATATTCAATCGTCCTGCTATATTCTCCGCCCAAGCTAAGGTTTATGACCTTTGCACCATGATCCACGGCATATTTAATGCCTAGTGCAATTTTCTCATTGTCTCCAAATCCTGAAGAGTCCAAGACCTTCACAGGCATGATTTTAGCTGCCGGATTGATTCCTTGCATGGAATAACCGTTATCCGCTTTGGCAGCGATGATTCCGGATACATGTGTACCATGTCCATTGTCATCGATTGCTTTTTCTTTCTTATCGATGAAATTCTTACCTGACTCCATTTCAACGACACTCTGTAGATCCGCAAGTGAATCATCGACACCTGTGTCGATAACCGCTACCAACGTATCTTTTAAATTGCGTTTCTTGATAAGGTTCTGCAGTTTTTCGTTATCGATGTCCGCTCCCTTAACGCCTTCTTCCCCGCCGGCGTTATTCAAAGACCATTGATACGGTGATTGAATGTCGGAAGAAAGTGCCTTGTACGTTTTTACCGCTTCGATATATTCCACTTCTGGAAGTTTTTCGATACCGGATAGAGCTGCTGTGCTCATTTTAGCTTGATTCTTTAACTCGACGACATACATATCATCATACAGAACCTCTTGTTGCTTAGGTGCCGATAATGTTCCATATCCTTTTCCGCTTATCTTGGATTGGACAGCGCTTAATGACTTCCCAGGTTTAAGTTTGACGATATATTTGTTCTTTACATTTTTCGAAGCAGGAAGTTCGACTCCCGCTTTGCTTGCGATATCAACGATCCTCTCACCTGCAAGCTTATCAAGATTGATTTTCTTTGCAATGGAGTCCATATCCTTTTTCAATCCGGCCGGAGCAACGTCTGCCGACTTTTTGAATAAGGCCTTGATCGCTTCTTGCTGCTTGTTGCTAATGACTGCCGTACTGCTTGCTCCATTTTCATTAAGATCCTCAATAAGCGGCTTAATCTCGACTAAGTGTTTATAAACGGCTTCCCTTGCCGTTTTATTACCAGCCAGGTGAAGGGCCAGGAATGGCGAAGCTTTATAGTATAAAGAGGAAAGGGTGCGTCCCTCAGACGACTTCGTGAGAACTTCATCTCTAAACACGCGGAGTGTTTTTAACATGGATTCTCCCGTTTTCTTATCGTTTACACTCACTTCAACCGGGCAAGATTCAAGCTCCTCCCCTTCGTCCCCGGCAGATGGCGGCAATGTTACTGAATGCGCATTGATGGAGTATTCAGCTACATTTTCCGCATCCGGAATGGGATTTCCCTCATCATCCGTATCGCCGAAATATTCAACTTTAACATAATATGTGCCTTCCCATGCATATGGGAAATCGACTACAGCTTTTTCATCAGGATAAGCAGAGACAATATAATTGCTCTCATCTTTTTCTGCTTTTTCTTTATCTTGATATACGGAGATATTCAAGATTTTGTCCGAATTGACTTCGAACTCAATATGGGAGAACTTTTGTACTTCTTCTGTTGTGGGACTGATTTGGTACCATTGAACATCCGGTTTTTCAAACTTTCCGTCCAGGGTGTCCCCATTTTTAATCGTTTTTACATTTTCAATGGGTGCTGCAGCTGCTGCTTGAGAATTCAGTGGAACCATCAAGCTGAAAATCAGTGCAAAAATTAGTGCAAACGCCGTAAATCGACTCACATTCTTAAATTTCACGGTTTTCCCTCCAATAATTGGTTAAAAAAATATAGTACTATACCAAACTATCACACTGTAAAATTTTATCAACCAATTTTTTCCCTTTTTTATGTCAAATGCTTGATTTATTTGGCCAAAGAGCTGAAAAATGATTCGCATGAACCAATTAGGCAAGTTATTTACGTTCCGATTTCCTCTCATGACGATAGTAGATGTCCATTTGGCAGATTGATCGCTAATAGAGTTAAATCGGTGAGTATCCTAACATGACCTTTTTCCTATAATCAGCCAATGCCACGAAAAAAAGCTGTCCCCGCAGTAAAAATATGCGGGACAGCTTCCAATCGTTTTTATTTAGTTTGCGACGATATTGACTAATTTGCCTGGTACGGCAATCACTTTACGAATGGTTTTCCCATCGATTTGTTCTTTGATGGAATCATCACCCATCGCGATTTCTTCCAGTTTTTCTCTCGTAGTGTCAGTCGGCACCATTAATTTCGCTTTGACTTTTCCGTTGATTTGGATGACGATTTCGACTTCGTTATCCACTAACTTCGCTTCGTCGAAAGCCGGCCATGTTCCGTACGTGATGCTCTCGGAATGGCCCAGTTTAGACCAAAGCTCCTCGGCGATATGCGGTGCAACTGGTGCAAGCAGCTTTACGAATCCTTCGATATACACCTTAGGAAGCGAATCCGTTTTATAAGCATCATTAATGAATACCATCAATTGTGAAATCGCCGTATTGAATTTCAATTCCTCATAGTTCTCGGTCACTTTTTTAACCGTTTGATGATAGACTTTTTCGAGCTTGCCCGTGTCATCCGTCTCAGTCATCTTATCTGTGATCGTCCCGTCATCGTTGACTAATAAACGCCAGATACGGTCAAGGAATCTGCGGGAACCGTCCAATCCGTTTGTGGACCAGGCAATCGAAGCATCCAATGGCCCCATGAACATTTCGTACATGCGAAGTGTATCGGCACCATGGCTTTCCACGATATCATCCGGATTCACGACGTTCCCTTTGGATTTACTCATTTTTTCATTATTCTCACCAAGGATCATTCCTTGGTTAAATAGGTTCTGGAACGGTTCCTTCGTTGGCACGACACCGATATCATACAGGAATTTATGCCAGAAACGAGCGTAAAGCAAGTGAAGCACCGCATGCTCAGCGCCGCCAATATAAATGTCGACCGGCATCCATTCTTTTAATTTTTCAGGATCGGCAAGTGCTTCTTTGTTATCCGGATCGATATAACGAAGGAAGTACCAGCTGCTTCCTGCCCACTGTGGCATCGTATTCGTCTCACGGCGTCCTTTTCGTCCGTTTTCATCCGTTACATTCACCCATTCCGATATGTTCGCAAGTGGTGATTCGCCTGTACCCGAAGGCTTGATGTCCGTAGTTTTCGGTAAAATCAATGGAAGTTCTTCTTCCTTCACTGGAGACATCGTGCCGTCTTCCCAATGGATGATTGGAATCGGTTCACCCCAGTAACGCTGACGGCTGAATAACCAGTCGCGAAGGCGGTATGTTATTTTCTTCGTGCCGATTTCTTTTTCTTCCAGCCATTTGATCATGGTCGAAATGGCATCTTCCTTATTCAACCCATCAAGGAATTCCGAATTCACATGAAGTCCATCGCCTGTATATGCTTCACTTGTCACGTCTCCGCCAGCTACGACTTCCTTGATCGGCAAGTCGAACTTTACTGCGAATTCATAATCTCGCTCATCATGGGCAGGAACGGCCATGATTGCTCCTGTTCCGTAGCTGATCAACACATAATCGGCAATCCAGATCGGCATTTTTTCGCCATTTACCGGGTTAATCGCATAAGCCCCCGTGAACACGCCTGATTTATCCTTTGCCAAGTCTGTTCTTTCCAAGTCGCTTTTATGTTTCACTTCATTCAAATAGGCTTCAACTGCCGCACTTTGATCAGCTGTCGTAATTTTATCGACAAACGGATGTTCAGGTGCCAATACGGCATATGTTGCACCGAATAACGTATCCGGACGAGTCGTGAACACCGTGAATGTTTCATCAAAACCATCGATATTGAATGTAACCTCCGCTCCCTCGGAACGGCCAATCCAGTTACGCTGCATATCCTTGATGTTTTCCGGCCAATCCACATCATTCAGATCGTCGATTAAACGGTCAGCATACGCCGTGATACGAAGCATCCACTGTTTCATTGGGCGGCGCTCAACAGGATGGCCTCCACGCTCACTTTTCCCATCGATGACTTCTTCATTCGCCAATACCGTGCCAAGTGCCGGACACCAGTTAACGGCCACTTCATCAATATAGGCAAGGCCCTTTTCATATAATTTCAAGAAAATCCATTGCGTCCATTTGTAATAGTCGGGATCTGTCGTGTTTATTTCACGATCCCAGTCATAAGAAAAACCAAGGGCTTTGATTTGGCGGCGGAACGTGTTGATGTTGTGCTCCGTGAATTCAGCTGGATCATTTCCCGTATCGATCGCATATTGCTCTGCCGGAAGTCCAAAGGCATCCCACCCGATCGGATGCAATACATTATACCCCTGTGCCCGTTTCATCCGTGCCAGGATGTCGCTTGCCGTATAACCTTCCGGGTGCCCCACATGAAGACCGGCCCCTGAAGGATATGGGAACATATCCAGCGCGTAGAATTTGCGTTTGCCGCTATCTTCACCCGTTTTGAATGTCTTATTGCCTTCCCAATACTTTTGCCATTTCGTTTCTATGCTTCTATGGTCAAAACTCATATGATTTCCTCCTAATTTCCGTTTAAAAAACAATAAAAAACCCCTCATCCCAAAATAGGGACGAGAGGATTATGTATATCTTCCCGCGGTACCACCCACATTGGCGATAGCTAAAATCCGCCCAGCTTAAAACATCCGTAACATGGATTAAAACGCCAGGCATTACTTATTAATTCACACCCGGGACTCCAAGGCGAGTTCGCGACCGTCCCAGGTTGACTTGCACCACCCGTCAACTCTCTTTACTGGTTTAAACCGCTACTATTCCTCATCATAGTCTTTATGAGAATATTGATTTTATTTCATTCTAGTCAATTTCACCGATAATTGCAATAGCCGTACATAAACATTATCGACAGGTTTTTCATTATATATGCGAAATCAGGAAAATTCGTGCAAAAAAGGGAGCTATTCATTCATAGCTCCCCTGCTTCCATTTAATGTCGCAGTAAAATCATTTCATTCCTCAATTCGTTCAACTGCTGCTTCATCCGCGAAAGCATTTCCCGTTGCTGGTCATTCGAACTGGCATACAATCGTTCCATATCCGTCAAAGCCTCTTCGATATACCTTTGCGAATTTTGAAATTGTTCATCATCATAATGCTCCTGCCGTGAGGCCTCGTTACATTCAAACTCTGCAAAATGGAGAGCCCCTTCACATTGCTCTAAAAAATGATCGACGGATTGTCTGGTTGCCATTTCAAACCCTCTCCTTCGCGTCTCATTTGGATGATTCGGAATCATCTTTTCTAGTTTGAGCAAATAACGGGAGGATTATCATTTTTTTTTGAGCAATCAACCCTTATCCCAAAACTTCTCACCTTGATGGGAAATGAACTGCTCGATCCATTCGGCAAAGCCCATATGGAGCTTCTCGCCTTCTTCAAAATCATCGATATGGCCTTTTACCATTAAATACTCCTTATCGCCTTTGGCGACGGCTTCCCCATCGATCACAATATTATCTTGATAAATGCAGGCCACTTTATAGCATCCCTCGTAGGAATTTTCATATGTGTAATTAATAATATCATCCAAGCTGTATAAATCGTTTTCCCCGCCTGATTCCACATTATCGAACAGACGGCATCCATTGGTTATTTTTAAAAACTCCTTATAATCCTCAGGCAGAAGCAGTCCGGTTTTCTTTTCAAAGGAATGAATTTGCTCATCCGAAGCAGGTGAATTGAAGGTGCAAGTGGCTTTGTATGTGAACCCATCTTCATTTACTTCGATCACCTGATTATTTTCGGCTAATTTCTTTTTCATTTGTTTGATCGCTTCTTCAACTTGACCGGTCATGTCCATCAGCTCCCGATTGGATATAGTCATTCAAAGATAAACTGGAAATAGCGGCAAAATATTTAGCCTTCAAGTATACAGTATACGCTTATTTTTCAAAAAAAGACCTAGCTGCGAGAATGTTGTATAATATATGTTGCGCTTTATTTTATTTAGGAGGTTGCTGATTTGAATCAAGCAAACCCGTTTATATATGCAACGGACAACAAACGATATCATACATGGAATTACCACCTGAGAGAACATTTTGGACATAAGGTCTTTAAAGTTGCCCTGGATGGCGGTTTTGACTGTCCGAACCGTGATGGCACCGTCGCACATGGCGGCTGTACCTTCTGCAGTGCCTCAGGCTCTGGTGACTTCGCTGGCAGCAGGGTTGAACCCTTGGACGTCCAGTTTAAGAAAATCAGCGAACGGATGCACCACAAATGGAAAGATGGAAAATATATGGCCTATTTCCAAGCATTCACGAATACGCATGCACCCGTGGCAGAGCTTCGCGAGAAATATGAAAGTGTATTGACCCAGGAAGGTGTCGTCGGACTCTCCATCGCGACACGCCCGGATTGCCTTCCAGATGATGTAGTCGAGTATTTAGCGGAATTGAACGAACGCACTTACCTTTGGGTCGAGCTGGGTCTCCAGACGGTCCATGAAAAGACCGCAACGATGATCAACCGCGCCCATGACTTCGATTGCTACAAAGAAGGCGTCGATAAACTGCGCAAACATGGCATCCGTGTCTGCTCCCATATCATCAATGGCCTGCCTCAGGAAGATTACGGCATGATGATGGAAACAGCCCGTGAAGTCGCCAAACTCGATGTGCAGGGGATAAAGATCCATTTACTTCATCTATTAAAAGGGACACCGATGGTCAAACAATATGAAAAAGGTCTGCTCGAGTTTCTTGACCGTGACGATTATGTCAGCCTTGTATGTGACCAGCTGGAAATAATCCCTCCAGAAATGATCGTTCACCGCATTACTGGTGACGGTCCGATCGATTTGATGATCGGTCCAATGTGGAGCGTCAATAAATGGGATGTCCTGAATGCCATTGACGCCGAACTGAAACGCCGCAACAGCTGGCAGGGGAAAAATCATCACATGGAGGTACAATCATGAAGCTAGATCGAATTTTGCCTTTCGCCAGGATTCTGCTGGAAAAAGCGGTCCGCCACGGGGATATAACCATAGATGGCACGATGGGCAACGGCTTTGATACCGTCTTTCTTGCAGGACTTACAGGTAAAGACGGACATGTCTATAGTTTTGATATTCAAAAAGAAGCGATCGAAACCACAATGGCAAAACTGAACGCCGAGAATTTACAAGAGCACTGCACCCTCATTCACGATGGGCATGAACATTTAAGCAAATATATCAGGAAAGAACATTCCGGAAAGGTCACAGGCGCCATCTTCAACCTGGGCTACCTACCTGGCGGAGACAAATCAATCATCACCCAAGCCGCGACGACGATATCAGCCATTGAACAGCTGTTCGAATTGCTTGCGCCTGAAGGCATCATCATCCTCGTCATATACCATGGTCATCCAGGGGGATCGGCAGAACGGGATGCATTGATGGATTATGTAGAGAACTTCCCTCAACAGAAAGCCCATATCCTGAGATACGGTTTCATCAACCAAGCAAACAATCCGCCATTCATTGTCGCGATTGAAAAGAGATGATAAATCTGGCACCGTTCTATTCGAACGGTGTTCATTCGTAGACAAAAGCGGTTTTATCTAAATTTTGATTAGAGCGGGTGTGCAAGACTCCACACGAAAAGCGCGTCCAGGGAGACCCAGCAGGCGCTGATGGCGGACCGCCCGCGGAAAGCGAGTGCCTGGAGTGGAAATCGACGTTCGAGATTTTACAACCCTCATAAAAACTGCAGACAAACTTGATTTTCATCGAGTTTGTCTACAGTCTGAACACCGTTCTATAAGAACGGTGTTTTTTCAATCCCAGCTCGCAGGCAGCAGAATTACCAATCTTAACTTTTTGAATTTTTCGTCTTTAATGATTATAATGATAGAAAATAGATAAGAGGGTGCAGAAAATGGAACATTTGCCTACTTCAATACTGACGGATATACTGACTGAAAAAATCAAAAGGGATTCAGGCGAGCAATACGGGGATTTTGTCAGCTCGCTCAACTCGTTGACAGAAGAACAAAAAACCATGGAGGGCCTCAAACAATTTGACCATCATTTTGATAAGTTCCTGCCACAGCTAGATTTAATGATTTCCACCCAAAACCATGAAGCGATCATGAATATGAAAGCGACGCTTTTGGACCTATTCGCCAATGACTTGACCTTCAAATCCATTTATCTCCTATCCACTGCATTATCCAACAAAAAGGAACTTCCTCATTTGAACCAATTTATGTACCCGGTTACTTTCTGGGCACCGGTCATCAAGTCGAACGAATTGCTTAAAAACGCAGGCTGATCCAAAAAAACTGCCGAAGGCTAACTTCGGCAGTTTTTCATTTATCCTGAAGTATGTACGGAATCAAACGACATACCCTAATATCTTTAAACGGTTTTCAACAAAACTCAGCGCATATTGAAATACATCATCACGCTCCGGTTCATTGAAGATTTCATGATAAAGCTTCGGCCATTCCTTATATTGCTTTTCACTGGCCAAATTATAATTGAACCACTCACGAACCGCCTTCTTGTTCACGATTCGGTCATCTCCGCCCTGCATCACCAAAAGCGGAACATCCTGAAATTCAGGAATCTCTTCAAAAGCATCCTTCATAGCCTGTGCAAGCTCGCGATACCAGCGAACCGAAACCTTTGTGATATATAAGGTATCGTTTCTATCCGATTCACGAATTTCCGCACTTCTCGTCGCCATTTCAGGTGTCAATCCGGAATCAACCCTGAACTGAGGCATAACGATGTTCAAACCATGCGAGAGCATTGTAAGGAACTTCCGCGGCTTCGTCACGAGGCCCAAGCAAGGAGAAGAAAGAATCACCCCTGCGATGTCCCATTCCTCTTCCTGAAGAAGGCGTATCGAAATCAAACCGCCCATGCTGTGTCCAAGTAAAAAGACCGGCAACGAATATTCATAAGCCTCTTCTATCCAGCTTTTCACTTCGTCCAAATACTCATCAAAGGAATCGATATGTCCCCGGTAGGCGCGAGTAGTCATACCCTGCCCAGGAAGGTCGCCCATGACGACATGGTATCCAGCCGAAAGCCACATTTGTGTTACCCACTTATAACGCCCGTGATGTTCCATTGCCCCATGAATGATGACAATGACGCCCTTTGCGTCTCCTTCTGTCTCCCATTTCCACATTCGAAATCCCCCTTTCACTTTTCACTTGTTGTGTACGATCCATGATAGTTGAAATAATATATATAAATTATAACCATATTCGTGATTTTCGACAAAAAAGAAATCTAACAAGTTGTACATTGCTATTATAAATAGCCAAGTGTATTTGCATACGGTATATTAAAATAATACATAAAAACATTCACTTCGGAAAGGAAATGATTGAAAATGATTATTTATCCGTATAAAGGCAAAGAACCTGAAATTGCTGAAAGCGCTTATATTGCTGAAAATGCTGTCGTCACAGGTGATGTCAAAATTGGCGACGAAACATCAATCTGGTTCAATTCCGTCATTCGCGGTGATGTATCCCCAACCATCATCGGAAAAAAAGTCAGTATACAGGATAACAGCGTCCTGCACCAAAGCCCAAATAATCCATTGATCATCGAGGATGAAGTAACCATTGGCCATCAGGTCATATTACATAGCTGTAAAATCCGCAAAGGAGCTTTAATCGGCATGGGATCGATCGTACTTGATGAAGCCGAAATCGGCGAAGGGGCTTTCATCGGTGCCGGCAGTCTCGTTCCCCAAGGCAAAGTCATTCCACCGAATATGTTGGCATTCGGACGTCCAGCTAAAGTCATCCGCGAAATCAATGAAGAAGATCGTCAGGATATGGAACGCATCGTACGCGAATACGCCGAAAAAGGCCAATACTATAAAACGGCGGAACGAATAAAGTAACGCACGATCACTTGACTGAAAATTACGAGTACGTGAACGCAACTCACGAGTATTTGCTTCAAATTCACGAGTATTTCGCTGAAACTCACGAGTATTTGCTCCAAATTCACGAGCTAGCTCACGAGTATGGCCCTTAAAGTTTAATTTCTTTGGGATTTCTTGAATTATTCCCGCAGACGGCTAAGTTAATCCATAAAAAAGGTGCCCCGCAAATAACGGGACACCTTTTTTTATATGAATTACGCTTGAGCTTTTAATGTTTCTGCTTTGTCCGTGCGTTCCCATGGAAGATCAACATCTGTACGGCCGAAGTGTCCGTATGCAGCTGTTTGTTTGTAGATTGGGCGACGAAGGTCAAGCATTTTGATGATACCAGCTGGACGAAGGTCGAAGTTTGCGCGAACTAGGTCAACAAGGACTTCTTCGCTAACTGTACCAGTTCCGAACGTATCAATGGAGATCGATACAGGCTCTGCCACACCAATTGCGTATGCCAATTGAACTTCCGCTTTGTCGGCAAGGCCGGCTGCCACGATGTTTTTCGCAACGTAACGTGCAGCGTATGCAGCAGAACGGTCAACTTTAGTAGCATCCTTACCAGAGAATGCACCGCCGCCGTGACGAGCGTATCCTCCGTAAGTATCAACGATGATTTTACGTCCAGTAAGACCAGCATCCCCTTGAGGTCCGCCGATTACGAAACGGCCAGTCGGGTTGATGAAGTACTTAGTATCTGCATCGATCAACTCGGCTGGAACGACAGCTTTGATCACATGTTCTTTTAGATCGGCTTGAATTTGTTCAAGCGTAATTTCTGCATCATGCTGTGTAGAGATGACGATTGTATCTACACGTACAGGACGGTTATTCTCATCATATTCCACGGTTACCTGTGTTTTACCATCAGGGCGTAGGTAAGCAAGAGTTTCATCTTTACGAACTTGAGTCAAACGGAATGAAAGTTTATGCGCCAATGAAATCGGAAGCGGCATAAGCTCTTCTGTTTCATTACAAGCGAATCCGAACATAAGACCTTGGTCCCCTGCACCGATTGCATCGATTTCTTCATCTGACATGTTTCCTTCACGAGCTTCCAATGCTTTATCGACTCCAGCTGCGATATCGGCAGACTGCTCATCAATGGAACTCAAAACGGCACAAGTTTCAGCATCGAAACCGTATTTCGCACGTGTGTAGCCAATTCCTTTAACCGTATCACGAACGATACGCGGGATATCCACGTAAGCAGACGTTGTAATTTCACCAGCAACAAGTACAAGACCTGTAGTTACACTAGTTTCACACGCAACACGTGCATTTGCATCCTTAGCTAGGATAGCATCTAAAATGGAATCTGAAATCTGATCACAAATTTTGTCCGGATGGCCCTCTGTAACAGATTCAGAAGTAAATAGACGTTTCTTTGACATCATATTTCCTCCTTGGAAGTTAGTATGTTGTAGGCATAAGCCTGATTTTTACGGAACTCGTTTCCCTCATTAGTTTCAACTATAGACACAGAATTACTTATAAAAAACACAAAAACCTTCCCTGGCAAATGAGGAAAGGTTTAAAATTCTGTCTTCTATCCTTTCACTCTTATCGTTCAAGGGTTTTTTACCTTGCTCAGGTTAGCACCATCACCACTATTCCTTGAAGACCTTCGCTTTATTTTCGGCGATTGATCTTGGAGTCAAGTTCAATATGGCAGGTTGCTGGGTTTCAAAGGGCCTGTCCCTCCACCAACTCGGGATAAGAGAATCCGTACAATTTAAGATATTATCGTATCTGGCTGGAATTTGTCAATGCTTTTCTAAAAAGAACATTTCCACCCAGAATGGCGTTCATTTGAAAAAACATGTTGATACAAAGTCCTAGTGGGGTTTACAACGCAAAATACGAATAGAAATATTGTAAATTGCCATTAATAATAAAGTATTGAACATCGAAAAGGAACGACATCCTGACTTTCCCTTTAGACATATATTGTTTACTTACTTCCTATTTAAATAAATTTTTCCTCATGAAAGTATATGCGATCATCCTGACTCGGTTCCTTCCGGATTAAAATGATTAATGCGGCTAGCTGAAAATAATCACAAATTAAAAGAAATAGTATAGACTAATTAAATGAATGTGTTATACTAATTGTAATCTAAAAACTCAAACAAAGGAAGGTACCTCATATATGAATTCTGTAGATGTTTCTAATGAGTTACACCAATTATTAACAGGAAACAATGTGCAAACTCAACTATCAGTTCCTCAATTGGTCGAAAAAGTACTAAGCAGAAATGAAGGCGTTTTAACATCAACCGGCGCGGTAAAAGCTGAAACTGGCAAATATACTGGTCGTTCACCTAAAGATAAATATATCGTGGAAGAAGCATCAGTTAAAGATAAAATCGATTGGGGTCCAGTGAACCGGCCGATTTCCGAAGATGTGTTCAATAAACTATATAATAAAGTAGTTGACTACCTAAAAGCAAAAGAAGAGATTTTTGTTTTTAAAGGTTTCGCTGGTGCAGACGAATCATCACGTCTTCCCATCCGTGTTGTTAATGAATATGCTTGGCATAACCTTTTCGCCCATACTTTGTTCATCCGTCCAAACGAAGAGGAACTGAGAGGTCACGAAGCTGAATTCACGATCGTTTCTGCACCTAACTTCAAAGCGGACCCAGAAGTGGACGGAACTACATCCGAAACGTTCATCATCGTTTCTTTTGAACGCCGTACGATCCTGATCGGCGGAACGGAATATGCAGGAGAAATGAAAAAATCGATCTTCTCGATCATGAACTACTTACTTCCAGAGGCTGGAATCCTTCCAATGCATTGCTCTGCCAACGTAGGACGTGAAGGGGACGTCGCTTTATTCTTCGGACTGTCCGGTACGGGCAAAACAACTTTATCAGCAGACACTAGCCGTAAATTGATTGGCGATGACGAGCACGGCTGGTCTTCTAACGGCGTATTCAACATCGAAGGCGGCTGCTATGCGAAAACAATCAACCTTTCACGTGAAAAAGAACCGCAAATTTTCGATGCAATCCGTTTTGGTGCTGTATTGGAAAATGTTGTTGTTGATCCGGATACGCGTGAAGCGAACTATGACGACAGTTCATTGACTGAAAACACTCGTGCTGCTTACCAAATGCAAGCAATCGATAACATCGTGAACCCAAGTATTGCAGGACATCCAAATACAATCATTTTCTTAACGGCTGATGCTTCAGGCGTTCTGCCTCCAATCAGCAAGCTTTCCAAAGAACAGGCAATGTTCCACTTCCTAAGCGGATACACTAGTAAATTGGCTGGTACTGAAAGAGGCGTAACTTCACCGGAAGCTACATTCTCCACTTGCTTCGGTTCACCATTCTTACCGCTTCCTGCTACACGCTATGCTGAGATGCTTGGTGATAAAATTGACGAGCACAATGCAAAGGTATACCTTGTCAACACAGGATGGACTGGCGGTGCATACGGAACTGGAAGCCGTATGAAACTTGCTTACACCCGTGCAATGGTACAAGCGGCGCTTGAAGGTGAATTAGCGAACATCGAAACGATCAAAGATGATATCTTCGGTTTGGATATCCCGCTTCATGTTCCTGGTGTTCCTGATGAAGTGCTTCAACCAATCAAGACTTGGGCAGATCCTGCCGCTTATAAAGAAGCAGCAACAGACCTTGCCGCACAATTCCGTGCAAACTTCAAGAAATTCAAAAGCGTTCCAAGTGAAATCGAAGAACTTGGCGGCCCGACAGCTTAATAAATTGTACACAAAAGGACCAAGCTCTTGCTTGGTCCTTTCAGTTTGTCGGTAAGAAACGTCACTTCCCGAACCATGATTATGGATTACTTTATTAAGTGCCATGGAAAGGGAAATACCTCGTCTACTGTCGAATAAAGTACCAAGTAACCCTAAATACGCCATCTTCGCTCGAATTTACTGCCTTACGAATACACGTCTACCGTCGAATTCACTGCCTTTCAGCTCGAAATACGCCATCTGTGGTCGAATTTACTTCCTTATAGCACGAAATACGGCTCTTTCAGTCGAATTTACTACCTTGTACCCCGAAATACGGCATCTGTAGTCGAATTATAACTGCCTTGAAGCTCGAAACACAGCGGCTGCGCTCGAATTCACTGCCTTTCAGCTCGAAATACGCCATCTTCGCTCGAATTTACTGCCTTACGAATACGCGTCTACCGTCGAATTCACTGCCTTTTAGCTCGAAATACGCCATCTGTGGTCGAATTTACTGCCTTATAACCCGAAATATGGCGGCTGTGCTCGAATAATTGGCTAGCAGAGACTCTGCTAGGATGCTTGCGGTGAGGAGGCTTGACGTACAGGAAGCGGATCTGAAAACAACTGGATCGTTTCCAGTTCTGAAAGGGGCTCGTTCTTGCATGGTCCTTTTTTTCAGTGGAAAAAGGGCACTGTGATAGTCAGTGCCCCCTTAATCGTTATTCCGTTATCGATGTTGTCCAAGTTTTTAGATGATCGCTTTATTCCTGTCTTTTTTCATGGACACCGTTTTGTATTGATATATATTGCCCAGGTTGGCCACCGGGATATCTGTTTTAGTTGCATCAATGCAATTGCGTGTATCCAGAACTAATTTATTGCTCATGAGATTCGATAGCTTATCATAATCCATCTGTTTAAATTCATCATGGTCCGTCAGGATAAGTATCAAGTCGGCATCATTTACAGCGTCTTCCACTGATACGACTGGCATCTTTCCAGATTTGACATGCGGGTCATGCAAGGCTACATCCATGTTTTCCATCCCCATCAAGATATTGACGACATCAATCGCGGGACTTTCACGAATATCATCTACATTTCCTTTGTATGCTAGACCGAAAACAGCTACTTTTGGCTTCCGGATCCCCTCTAGCATCATCCTTACGGAATTAACGATGTAATAAGGCATCGATACGTTGGTATCACGGGCCAATTTAATGATTCTCGCATACTCTGGCGCCTTTGCAACGACGAAATACGGATCGACCGCTAAACAATGGCCGCCAACTCCCGGTCCTGGTTGGTGTATATTGACACGAGGGTGTTTGTTTGCCATCGATATGACATCCAAAACATTGATGTCCAGCTCGAAACAGATTTTCGTCAGCTCATTCGCAAGGGCGATATTTACATCCCTGAAGGTGTTTTCCATCAGCTTGGACATTTCAGCCGTTTTCGCATCGGTCTGAATGATCTCCCCTTGAACGAAGGTTTTATAAACAAGACTTCCTTTATATGAGCATGTTTCGGTGATGCCCCCTACGATACGGTTATTATGAACCAACTCTTCAAGAATCCTTCCAGGTAAAACGCGTTCCGGACAATGTACGAGGAAAATGTCTTTTCCGATGGTAAGGCCCGTCCTCTCGATCATCGGTTTAATATGATCATCCATGCTTCTTGGCGCTATCGTCGATTCGATAATGATGACATTTCCTTTTTTGATAAAAGGAAGAATGTTTGAGGTGGCATCCATGACATGTGTTAAATCACAGGATTGGTGCATGTCCTTTTTATTTGGAGTAGGCACCGCGATGATGAAAACATCCGCATGTTCCGGGCTTAACGCAGCTCGGAACTTATTGGAAGCAATCACTTCTTCTAATACCTCATCCAACCCAGGTTCTTCGATATGGAGCCTGCCGCTATTCAAATTGGAAATAATTTCAGGATGGATATCCACGCCGACAACATCGACACCGTATTTCGCAAACATTAAAGAAGTTGGAAGTCCTATATAACCTAGTCCGATTGTACAAAGTTTCATATAAACCACTCCTATCTATTTTTCTGCTGCACTCAAATTTGTTAGGCTGTTTGATAGATTTCGATAAAGATTTCCTTCTCTTGTTTCCAATTGTATTTTTGTCGCGCCTTCAGGCAGTTTTGGCTCATTTCCGCCCTTTTTTCAGGATGCTTCAATAAGTAATTGACACCTTCGGCAATTGATTTTGGATCATGCGAATCGACACATACACCGATTTTTTCCGTATCGACAACCTTTTGAATTTCAGGAAAGCTGCAGGCAACCACTGGCACACCGCTCATCATGTATTCAAACAATTTATTTGAAGAAGCGGAGTAGTGATTAAAGCAGACATTATTCAATATCTGAAAACCTAAATACGCATTTTTTGTATAATGGAGCAGCTCGTCGACCGGAACCTTCGGCAGGAACTTCACACGATGCTCCAGGTTCATGTCGCTCACTTTCTTCATTAATTCATCCTTGATCCTTCCATCCCCGATAAAAACTACCGTTCCGCCCTCGATCATCGGGACAGCATCAACCAATTGCTCTAACCCTCTTCCCATTTGAACGCCGCCTTGGTATAACAATATCGGTTCATTCTCTGGTAAATCGAGCAGCTCATGCAAATTCACGGCCGTACTTTCCTCCGGATTGGTTGGAATCGGGTAGTTATGGACCACCTTGGGATACAGACCATATAAGTCTTCGTTATACTTAGCTCTCGTATGGTTTTCGGCGATCATTTCATCGACGAACATTAATAGGAATTTCTCCATCATCCCGTAAATTCGGCTATTATATCCCGTTCTGCTCGTTTGTACTTCATGCGAGTCATAAATCAGCTTTTTCCTTCTCAGCCATTTACTGCTGATCGCTCCCTGCATGAGCGTATTCAAGTCATTTGAATGATAGAAATCATATTTCCTTTTCCGGCCATGATAGATCATTTGACCAAAAATGTAGCTCCTCGTTAATAGTGTCGGCAGCTTCGTTTTCGTGATGAACAGGGTGCCCAGCGCAAGGAGTGCAAATGCACCGAACAGTATTCCCGATCCCACCCAGCCGTTGATCAAGTTCAAATTCCACAACGTATTCCAGATCACTAAGGCAAATAGGGCGATTTCAAACTTCTTTTTCTTCAATTTGCCTACTATCCTGAGAATCTTATTAAGCGCCTCCCAGCGGTTATTCACCCTAGTGACCGAGAAACCATTTTGGTGTTTCTCCTTTTTGGCCAAACCTTCGATTTTCCAGTTATGAATGGCAATTAAATCGACTTCATAACCCGCTTCTGTAAGTGCTGTGCATTCTCTTAGAACCCTCGCATCGTTCGTAAAGTGATTCCACACGAACATACATACTTTCTTCGCCATGTTGTCCTCCACTTCCGGATTTTTCAGCCTGACGCTTCCATCACGTTGATGAGACCTTTAATATTTTTAGACCATTGAAAATGTTGTTTAGCATACCGATGACCGTTTTCTCCCAGTTCTTCACGAAGGGCCGGATCTGAGGCCATTGTCAATATATGCTGACAGATTTCATCAACATTTCTGCTCTCTGCCACCAACCCGCATTTCGCCTCTATGAGCATCTTCTTGGCCCTGCCGTCCACATCACCGACAATGGGTTTTCCGACACACATATAATCGATGATTTTACCGGGCAGGACCTTATTGAAGACTTCTTTTTCAACCAAGCTCACATAGGCAATATGAGACGTTGAAACTTCATGAAGAGTCACTCTTCGATTCATCGCATTAATCATCTTAATATTAGTCAGCCCTCTAGAGCTTATCTCCTTCTCCACTTCGGATATCCGATATCCATATCCAATCATCGAGAACTCGATTTGTTTATGTTCTCTTAGCTTTTCAGCGACGGCTATCAGTTTTTTCAAGTCCTGGGCCAGTCCGATATTCCCCGCATAAACGACCTTGATTACCTTTTCCGATACGGGTGTAAGCAAGTTCTTTAACGTCAGCTCATCCGCTGTAAGCGAATTGGGGATGAATTGGATGGCCTCTTCCTTGACTCCCTTTGCAACGATATAATCCCTGAAACCAGGACTATTGATGATAATAAAATCTGAATGCCTATATAGCTTCCTTTCCAGGAAGAAAGCGATTTTCAAAACCCACTTATTATTAAATACGCCTACACCTATCAACGATTCCGGCCATAAATCCCTGACATCGGTAATGAGTTTCGCCTTCATCTTTTTCTTGGCGATCAACGCTGCCAATGTAGGGAAGATCGGCGGGGTCGTGGCAAACACATAATCATATTTTTTTTCGAGACGGATGATTGTATAAATGAAAAGCCACATCGCTTCAAGATAATGAAGCAACCGCTTCCCCATATTGCTTGTATACCTCTTCACTTTGTCCGGCTTAATCCTGATGACATCTTCTTCAATGCTATCTTCATCCCAAAACTTTGTATCTTGATATAAACTTTGATTAGGATAACTCGGCTTCAATGTGATGACCGTTACCTCGAATCCGTTTCTTTTTAAATGGAGATATATATTTTTCATTCTATTTCCCGCACTTCCGATTTCCGGATAAAAGTTTTGCACGATCATCAGGACGCTTTTCATATTCGCCTATCACCTCTATTCTGCTTGGCTTACTTCCTGCTTTATATTGTAAATGCCAGATATTAACTTAAGGTTAAAGAAGTATAAAGTCATTATTAATATTGTAAAAATTCTGTTAATAATTGTTTCGTTTTTATATTTCCCCTGAACTTCCCGTTATAATGGGGGAGACATTCAGAAGGGGAGGAAATGAGCATGCCTAAACAACGTATTAAGGTCATGACCGTATTTGGTACAAGACCAGAGGCTATCAAAATGGCACCAGTCGTTTTGGAACTGAAAAAGCATCCAGAAGAAATAGAAACCATCGTGGTGGTCACCGCCCAGCATAGGGAAATGCTCGACCAAGTCTTGCGATGTTTCCAGATAAATCCAGATCACGATTTGGATATGATGAAGGATAGACAAACATTAGAAGAAATTACAACTCGAGGGCTTGAAAAATTGAGTTCGCTCATGAAAGACATAAAACCGGATATCGTCCTCGTACATGGGGATACCACGACAACTTTCATCGCCAGCCTGGCAGCTTTCTATAATAAGATACAGATTGGTCACGTTGAAGCTGGTCTGCGGACTGGTAATAAGTATTCTCCATATCCTGAAGAGATGAATAGGCAGCTGACAGGCGTCATGGCCGATTTGCACTTTGCCCCTACAAATCAGGCGGCAGAGAATCTAATTTCGGAAAATAAAAAGAGTGATTGTATCCATATTACTGGCAATACGGCTATCGATGCTTTGAAAACAACAGTAAGTAAAGACTATGATCATCCGATTCTATCTGGTTTGAATGGAGATCGCATGTTATTGATGACAGCGCACAGACGGGAAAATATTGGAAAACCAATGGAAGAAATATTCCGTTCCGTCAAACGGCTGCTTGAAGATTACACGGATATCCAAGTTGTTTTCCCGCTTCATAAAAACCCGGTTGTCCGTGAAATTGCTTACCGGATTTTCGGTGAAACGGAAAGGCTTCACTTAATAGAGCCGCTTGAGGTGCTCGATTTCCATAATTTTGCGGCGCACGCCCATCTCATATTGACAGATTCCGGAGGGGTGCAAGAAGAAGCTCCCTCACTTGGCGTTCCTGTCCTTGTGTTACGCGATACAACAGAACGTCCGGAAGGAATCGATGCCGGTACCCTTTTATTGGCAGGAATTGAGGAAGAACGGATTTATCAACTAGCCTCAGAATTACTTACAAATGAAGAAACCTATAAAAAAATGGCGACAGCTTCCAACCCATATGGAGATGGATTCGCTTCAAAGCGGATTGTCGATATCCTATTAACGCATTGCGAAGTGAAATCCCCCCTTCCATTATAAAAAATAAAATAGAGAGAAAAGCCTGTCACGTAAGCGGCAGGCTTTTTCTATTTAGCCAGATTATGAAACGGCTGCTTCCATTTTCATTAGCGAAGGATTAAAGCAAAGTCCAATTTAGATTTGTAAATGGTAAATACATATGTGATAGTTTGGGGAGATTTAGCGTTTCATTGAAGTCAATCTATTACCTTGGAGGTGCTGTAATGTTCGGGAAAGATCCCAATTGTGTTAAATGTGGTAAAGAAATGAAGGGGGACGAAGTCGTTCTTGTGAAAATGCGTTATCCAAGGCGTAAAGGGGTGACTGAAATAAAAGCATATTTAAAAAATGAAGGAAGTTTCATCTGCGAAGCTTGTTTTGATAAGAAAATTTAATTCTGCCGAATGAATAGTCAACACGAAACAGGAGGATTAGTATGAAAAATCAAGTTACCCCCTATTTAATTTTTGATGGACAGCAATATTCGCATTGGCCTTTTATGTAGAAGTATTTCATGGCGTACTGCAAACCTACGGGGAAGCTGATTTCCCAACACCTGAAGAAGCGAATGACCTTGTTTAAAAATGGCCGAAAATACGCCTTGTATCCACGGCCATTTTTAATAGGAATTCATTCGCTGAACACTCCATCAAAAAATATGAAAATAATTAAGGGCATTTTTTCCAATCAATAAAACCGTGACGCAAATGAATAAGATACGGACATAGGAAGCACCTTTCTTTATGGCGAAGTTCGTTCCTACCAATGCTCCCGCGACCATTGCAAGACCCATCGGGATTCCATAGGCAAAATTGACGGTCCCCATAGATAAAAAAATGATAAGTGCGGCAATATTGYTTCCAAAATTCAATATTCTTGCATTCCCGGCAGCCTGGACAAAATCAAACCCAATGATCAGAAATGAAAATAATAAAAAGGAACCTGTGCCTGGTCCAAGAAAGCCATCATAAAAACCAATCGCAAATATTATGACTATCAAGAGAATCATTTTCTTCCTTGTCAGCCCTTTATATTTTGCATCTTTACCCCAATCCTTTTTTACCAACGTATAAATCGCGACAATGACCAGCAAGATCAAAATGAGGGGCTTCAATATCTCTGCGGAAACGAAATGTACAACGTATGCTCCTAACGCCGCTCCAATCACGGTGATTGGAAACAGCTTGATGACGAAATTGAAATCCACTTTTCCAGCCCGAATGAATGAAATCGTACTCGTTAAAGACCCCATGGTACCCGCCAGCTTGTTAGTGGCAAGTGCCGCTGAAGGCGATATCCCCGTGAACAATAAAGCAGGAATGGAAATTAACCCGCCCCCGCCCACTACGGAATCGATGAATGCGGCAATAAAACCCGCAAGTACTAAAAATAGCAAAGTATAGAGATTGATATCCTCCATGTATTCCCCTTCTTTCAAAAGCACTATCTAAAATGCCATTACTCATTTTCCATCCAAATAATCGAATAACCTTTCTTCTGAAATGACCGTGAACCCATGCCTCCTAAGCAAAGCCGCGGTCACTCCATTCCCGACCTTCTTCTTCCCCTTGAATTCCCCATTATAAATCGTGGCACTCCCGCAGGATGGACTATTTTCTTTTAAAACGACTAATGTCGCCCCTACCTCCTGTGCTTTCAATAACGTGAGATTCGCTCCCTTTATGTACAGTTCCGTTACATCCCTGCCCGACTTTTCAATGATCTTCGCTTTTCCATCAAGGACATCCCCACCTTCACCGCCAACTATCTCAGCAGGTTCCCTCGGTGTCGAAAAACCGCCAAGCAATTCAGGACAAACCGCTATAGCTTTTTTCTCCCTCATCAATGCCATAATTCCATCATCCAAGCTGTGAGTACCATTGTATCTTACCTCAAGGCCCGCTAAACAAGAACTCACCAAAATCATCAAACCACCCCGCCTCATGCACTTTACACCATTTTACCACTCTTTTCGTGACAATCATTTCGAAGATTGAATATCCACCAGGGATTTCACGCTGATAAAATCCCGTTTTACTTGAGTCGGATTTTTTTCACGAATTTTCCGTGCATCTGTCGAATTCCGCCAAAACAAAAAAAGCGCTTGCAGCGGAGGCGATTCCCGGCAAGCGCTTGTCTATTTAGTTAGTTGAATTCAGTGATAGCAGTTGGTACGTAATGATGGTCTTTTCACTGGTCCATTCAATTTTTTGGATAACGGCTGTTCCGCTTGAATCAGATTGGATCGTTTTGCGGACATCGATTGGAATATCGATAGGGTATAACCTGTAACCAGCTTTCGCCAGCCGAAAAATGTTTTCTTCTTCACGGGTTTCGTTCCCTTTTGTAACGATCATGGTATTTAGCTCCATAGGCATGCCCATGTGTATCTCCTCCTCTTGCCAATATACTTAGTATATCCTTCATTCTATCATTATTCGGTTTTACTTTTCATCCAAGATGTTAAATCTTCGACTACTTTTCTGTTTACGGCAGGCGGGAAGAAATGCGTGAATTGAGGGAAATACCAGCTTTCGACCTCTTTGTCATGCATTTTCAACCTTTTTTCCAGCCGGTATGCGTGTTCTATGGCGACATTGTCATCTTTTTCACCATGTATGATCAGGAC